>CADEEU010000289.1 GCA_902826385.1 uncultured Acidobacteriota bacterium
GTATGTTTTGCTTCGCAAACCACAGGAAGGAATCGACTGCCTCGAAAAGTCCATTCAGTTTTTCGACCAAACGGAGCACGTTCTCAACACAGTGATCGCCTACAATAACCTCGGCCTCAATTTGCTGCTGATAGGCGACTGGAACCGGGCCGAGGCGATGATCAAAAAGGCGCTTGAGATCGCTTCCGCAAGCAATCACGCCCACGTCGCGGGTATTTTGGATTCGCTTGGTGAGCTAAAAATACTCCGCGGAGAATTGGATGAGGCAGAAGCGTTGCTCGAACAGGCCGTCAAGCTTGCCAACGACCGAAAGCACGGTTGGTACGCGGTCCAGGCAATGCGAAATTTGGCCCGCTGCCGCCTGGCCAAAGGCGAATACAAAAAAGCCGCGAATGATGCTCGAGCCACGATCGAGCTTTCGCGTGAAATTGACGACAAACATTACGCCAACATGGCAGGGCTCGTGTTAGCCGAAAGCTATCTGCACGTCGGAACCGCTGCCGATTGTGAAAACTATCTGCAGGTCATCGAAGAAACCGATGCGACATCGGATTTCTTCGTTCTTGGCAGCATTCAGCACATCCGAGGTCTGGCGGCATTGACCGAAGGCGACCGGCAGCTTGCGGTACATCATTTCAACCGCAGCCTTACGATCTTCGAAGCGGCAGATGACCTTTACCACACGGCCCTGGCTAATTTCCTGATCGGAGAAAACCTCGAAATCTCGCAGGCAACACGGGCGATAAAACATCTTTCGGTCGCAGGTGAAATATTTAAGAAGCTAGGCGTCGGGTCGTATGTAGAAGCGGTGCAGGACAAGATTACCGAGCTACGCGCTTCGAGGAACGCAAAAACGTCCTCGGCCAGGTCTGAAGACGCATATCGCCAGAACTCGGTGGTCTCTCAGCTCCTGATGGTTCGGCTTGCTGAGGCAACGGCGACCCGCGAGCTTCTGTTTCGAGAGCTCGTCGCTGTTCTGCAGCAGGAAAGTAAGAGCAGAAAGATCGTTATCGCCGAACCGGCCGAACATAAGCGGCTTCGACCGTTTATCACCCACGGCTTGACACCTGAAGAAAGCGGGGACCTCGTAGCCAAATTTGACAGCGCAAGAAGTAAAGGCGAAGAGAAAGCTTTTCTGCGAAACCGTGATCTGGCGGTTTTTCCGCTGCACGGCTCAAGCGCAAAGCCTGCGTTTCTCTTAATAAATCCGGCCTCGGGAGCGATGTTGAACGACGACAGTTCGTTGACGCCTCTTTTGCGTGTCGCCGAGCTGGGAATGGACGTGATCGCCCTTCGCGAACGCGACAAATCGACGCCGGTTGAACAGGAAACCAGTCCGTACACCTCGAACAGCCTGATGCCCGGCTTTATCCATTCATCCCCGGCCATGACGTCCCTTGTCGAAGAGGTTTACAAGATCCGCTCTTCGGACGTCACCGTGCTTGTAACCGGCGAATCGGGAACCGGCAAGGAGCTCGTGTCGCGGGCGATCCACACGATATCGAACCGAAAGGACAAGATTTTCGTCCCGTTCAACTGCACGGCCGTGCCGAAGGAGCTGGCCGAAGGACATCTGTTCGGTTACCGCAAAGGCGCCTTCACGGGAGCGGTTACGGATTCGCCCGGTATGATCCGAGCGGCTGACGGCGGCACGTTGTTCCTGGATGAGATCGGCGATCTTCCCATCGACGTTCAGCCGAAGATGCTTCGCTTTCTTCAGGAAGGTGAAGTTCAGCCGATCGGCGAAAAGCGTCCGATCAAGGTGGATGTACGCGTCATCGCCGCGACAAACATGCCGCTGGAAGAAAAGGTCGCCGACGGCACTTTTCGCGAGGACCTCTTCTATCGTCTGAACGTTATCCGCCTGCGTGTTCCGCCCCTTCGCGAACGCCGGTCGGAGATTCCGCCGATCGTGAACTATTACATCAATCATTACTCTTCGCGGTTCGGCAAACGCGATATCACGTTCACGCCGCAGACGATCGACCTTTTGATGGTTTGCGAATGGGAAGGCAACGTGCGGCAGCTTTGCAACGAAGTACAACGAATAATCGCGAGATCGGAAGACAATGAGGTAATAACGCCGGAACATCTTTCGCCCGAGTTGAAGCGTAGCGCCCGGCCGGTTGCGAGTTTCAACGAAGGCTCGAACGTTCGGCCGATCGTTTCGTACGACAATGTCGTTTCATTCAACCCGACAATGACCGGCGGGACGCTCGAAGACGCGGTGGGTGAGCTGGAAACACAAATGATAAAAAGCGCCCTTGCTCGTCATAACTGGAACATCTCGCGCGTCGCAAACGAACTCGGCCTGACACGCCGCGGACTTTATCTAAAACTTTCCAGATACGGAATAGAAAAGGCAGCGTAGCGAGTAGGTAAAGAGCATTAAGCCCTTACGCGGGCCTATGCGTTGCACCTCAAACGAAGCCTGGCAACAATCCCGGGAAGAACATCGATCACCGCATCAACCTCCGCCTCGGTCGAATACCGGCTTAGAGAAAACCTGATCGAACCCATAGCGTAAGAATAAGGAACATTCATCGCCTTCAGCGTCGGCGATGAAGCGTGGTCGAACGACGCGCACGCGGAACCGGTCGACACCCAAATATTTTTCTCAGCCAGCATCGCAGCAATACCCTCACCGTTCGTGTTCTCGAACGAAATGTTCGATGTGTTAGGCAATCTACGGGTCGGTTCGGCCGTGCCATTCAAACGCGAGTCCGGAATTCTACTTAGAATTTCAAATTCTAAACGGTCCCGGAGCTTTGAGATTTCCTTCCAGCTCGAAAGGTTTCTTGAAATATCGGCGGCGGCCGTCAACCCGACAGTCGACGACGGCTTGGCCGATTGCAGAAACTCATCGTCCAAAAGCGACGACGTCTTTTCCGGACCGCGAACGTACAGGGCACCAATACCGCCCGGGCCGTTGAACTTGTGTGCCGAGATTGAATAAAGATCGATCGATGTATTCTTGAGATCAAGCGGTACCTTACCGGCGGTCATGGCTCCGTCGACATGGAAAAAAGCACCGGAATTCTCCTTAACCACTGCGGCTATTTCTTCGACCGGAAAGATGACGCCGGTTTCATGATTTGCATGCATCACTGAAACCACGGCCGTACGCGGAGTCAAAGCACGTCTCAGCACTTCAGGATCGAGCAGACCGTTACCGTCTACGCCCAAATAAGTAATTTTGAATCCTTGCTGTTCCAGCGTCTGGCAAACTGAGGTTACCGCATTATGTTCAACGGCCGTTGTTATCACATGCTCAAAACCCTTACGTCGCGAGGCTTCGAGAAGCGCGGAACGTACGCTTTGCGTTCCGCCGGACATTACGCAAATTTGGGAAAGGCTGTCGGCTCCGAGCAAGTTGGCGACCGATTCGCGAGCTTCGTCGATCAGGCCGTTAACATCTATATCCAGGCCCGCCGCCGGCGAATTCTCAAACCGATCTATCGCCTCCGACACCTCGGGAGCAAGGCTTGTCGTTGAGTTGTTGTCCAGGAAGATCATCCGGTGAAGAAATAGGCAGCGGCGCCAATTTACCATTTAACGTTTAGCCTTTACAATGACCGTAATCGTGAACGCAATACTCAAGATAACCGAGCCCAACGGCAGAGTGTGGGATTTCCCACTCGTGCCTGGTTCCGCTTACTCGATCGGGCGGGCTAAGGAGAACGATATCGTTCTAAACGACCGTCGCGTCTCGCGCAAACACGCACGCGTGAACAATGACGGAGAGCAGTTTACGATTGTCGATGGTTACTTTGAGAACGGCAGTTTGATTCGCAGCGTAAATCACGTTTTCGTCAACGGCTCGCCGATGCTCGAAAAACGGCTTGAGCCGGGCGACGCGATTGTGATAGGCGAAAGCCGTCTGGAATTTGCAGCCGGGCAAACGACAAAACCGACCGGCCCGCTGCCCGAAGTGCTGAAGCGATCCGTTTCCGACGACGAGCTCGACGCCGATACGGCCGCGGTTGTCGCTGAAGGCGTTGACTATGACGACAGGCCGCTAGGTCATACGCAGGTGCAAATCTCGGCAAACGAGATCATCGGACGGCAAACGCACTTATCGATCGAATCGGCGGTCGCTACCCCCGAAGAGATCAAAGACCTTCGGCGCAAAGCAAAGATGCTCGAACTGCTCTATGAAATGAGCAAGTCGCTCGGTACCGTCTTCGATCTAAAGGAGACTTTTGAGAAAGCGACCGACCTGATCTTTCGCGGAACGCCGGCCGATCGTGTCGTCGCCCTGATAGCTGACGAAACAGTCGATGGCAAGATACTCGATTACAGTTTGTTCCCGATCGCCGTCCGAACGCGTGACGAACAGACAGACAAGATCACGTCAAAGCTGACCCTCAGCCGCACGATCACCCAAAAGGTTATGCGCGAAAAGGTGGCTGTCCTTTCACAGGATGCAAAGACCGACGACCAGTTTCTTGGTTCTGATTCGATAGTTTCGCAAGGCGTGCGTTCGACGATCTGCGCTCCATTGATAACCGAATCTAACGTTCACGGTGTGCTTTACGCCGATCGGCTTGATCCGTTCGCGACTTTTTCGGCCGACCATCTTGAAATGATCAGCGCCGTCGCTGCCCAGACGGCCTTGACGGTTGAAACCGTTAAGGCCCATAAACGGCTTGCCCGCGAAGAAGTCGCCCGGGCCAACTACAGCCGATTCATGCCTGAATACGTCGTGAAGCAGCTTCTGAACAACCCGAACTCATTCCGGCTTGGCGGTGTGAACCAGCAGGTCACGGTGCTGT
>CADEEU010000290.1 GCA_902826385.1 uncultured Acidobacteriota bacterium
CCGCAGCAACTTGTTGCCAAACTTGTAACCGCGTGAATACTCGGCGGTTACTTTGCCGTCCTGGTCGGCGTCCACCTCGGTAATGTCGATTGCCTCGTGCAGTTCCGGGTTGAAATCCGAACCGACCGACGGGATCGCTTCGACGCCAACGCTCATCAGCGCCTGCTCGAACGACCGGGCAGTACCTTTGACTCCGCTGCGAAGATGGTTGAGCGAAGAGTCTTTCTCGCTCGCGTCAATCGCCAGATTGAGATTGTCCAGTACGGGCAGCAGCGTCGTAAGAAAGCCGAACTGTCCTTGCTTCGCCCGATCCTCGAGCGTTTTCATCAGCCGCGAACGCATGTCGGCCGTTTCTTTTTCAAGTCCGGCCTTCGCCTCTTCGAATTTTGCCTGCACGCCCACAAGCTTGGCCTCGGCCGCTTCACGTCGTTCGGTCTCCGCCTTGAGTTTTGCCTCGAGCTCGGTCTCCTTTGCCGATCTAACCGGCATTTTCAACTCCGGCTCGTCTTCGCGAATCCGTTCGCCCTGCTCGTTAAACCTGCGTTTGTCGTTGGTGCGAAGATCCGGCTCGTTCTCCAAAATCTCATCAAGAAGCGGGTCGTTCTCGTTCATCACTTTTCTCTTAAACATCCTCTCCAAATCTTAAATCTTTATCGGCCGAAACGCGACCGTTAAGCCCTAATTGCTCGCAGCTTTCTGCTCGCCATCAACGGTTGAGAACGTGATCGCTCCGTTCTCGGCTGCTGCTTTTACTGTCTGTCCGCTTCCGATTTCGCCTTTTAATAACTTCACTGCCAGCGGATTTTGAATCAGTGTTTGAATGGCACGTTTCAGCGGCCGCGCTCCGTAAACCGGATCATAGCCTTCCTGCGTGATCAACTCGCGCGCCGACTCTTCGAGTTCGAGTTTGATCCCGCGTTCGTCCAGATTCTTCCGAAGTTTTTCAAGCTGGATTTCGATGATCGACGCGATCTGCTCACGTCCGAGCTGACCAAATACGACGATGTCGTCGATGCGGTTCAGAAACTCCGGCTTGAAATGATCGCGCAGCACCTGCAAAACATCGGCCTTGATATCCCGGTCCGCAAGCGGATTTGTCGTCGCCGCCTGTATCTCGCGTGAGCCGAGATTCGAGGTCATGATCAACACCGTGTTTTTGAAATCGACTACGCGGCCCTTGGAATCGGTCAAACGGCCGTCATCCAAAATCTGCAGCAGCACATTGAATACGTCCGGGTGAGCCTTTTCGATCTCGTCGAACAGCACAACTGAATAGGGCCGCCGTCTGACGGCTTCGGTCAACTGGCCGCCTTCGTCGTAGCCGACATATCCCGGCGGTGCCCCGATCATCCGGGCGACAGCGTGTTTTTCCATGTATTCGGACATGTCCAGCCGCACCATCGACCGTTCGTCGTCGAAAAGAAACTCGGCAAGCGCCCGGGCCGTTTCGGTTTTACCGACACCCGTCGGCCCTAAGAAAATAAACGAGCCTACCGGCCTGTTCGGGTCCTGCAAACCGGCCCGGGCCCGTCGAACAGCGTTTGCCACTGCCTCAAGTGCCTCATCTTGCCCGATAACACGTGACCGCAGCTTGTCTTCCATCTGCACGAGCTTCTGCATTTCGCCCTCGAGCATTTTCGTGACGGGTACGCCGGTCCATTTTGCCACTACTTCGGCCACATCTTCCTCGTCCACCTCTTCTTTGAGATATACGCCGTCTGATTGAAGTTGTTCCAATCGATCCTGCTCGGTCTGGAGGAGCTTTTCGATCTCGGGAATCTTGCCGTATTGCAGTTCAGCCGCCTTGTTCAGGTCGCCCTGCTGGCGGGCACGGTCGAGCTCGGTTTTTGCCTCATCGATCTGCTCTTTCAACTTTCGCATTTTTTCGATTTCTTCTTTTTCAGACTGCCACTTGGCCTTCATTGCGGAAGATTTCTCGTTCAGATCGGCAATGCGTTTTTCGATGTCGTCGAGCCGCTGTTTGGATTTCTCATCGGTTTCGCGCGTCAGTGCCTGCCGCTCGATCTCAAGCTGTAAAATTTCTCGTTCCAGAATGTCGATTTCCTGCGGCATCGAGTCGATCTCTATGCGCAGCTTGCTGGCCGCCTCATCTATCAGGTCGATCGCCTTGTCAGGGAGAAAGCGGTCTGTTATATAACGGTGCGAAAGCGTCGCGGCGGCAACGATGGCAGAGTCCTTTACGCGAACGCCGTGATGAATTTCGTAACGCTCTTTCAAACCACGAAGTATGGCGATTGTGTCCTCGACCGTCGGTTCGCCGATATAAACCTGCTGGAATCGGCGTTCGAGAGCCTTGTCTTTTTCGATGTACTTCTGGTACTCCGCCAGCGTTGTAGCTCCGACCGCACGCAGAGTTCCGCGCGCGAGCGCGGGCTTTAACATGTTCGAAGCGTCAATCGCACCTTCGCTCGCTCCGGCCCCGACGAGCGTGTGCAGCTCGTCGATGAACAGGATGATTTGCCCTTCCGCTTTTTCGATCTCTTTAAGAACGGCTTTCAGCCTGTCCTCGAACTCACCGCGATACTTCGCACCCGCGAGCATTGAGCCCAGATCGAGAGAAACCAGCCGTTTGTTCTTCAGCGTTTCCGGCACGTCGCCCGAAACAATTCGCTGGGCCAAACCTTCGACAATGGCCGTCTTACCCACGCCGGGTTCGCCGATCAAAACAGGATTATTTTTCGTTCGCCGCGAAAGGATCTGTATCGTGCGTCGAATCTCGTCATCGCGGCCGATCACGGGATCAAGCTTGCCCTTGCGGGCGCGTTCGGTGAGGTCCTGAGCGTATTTTTCGAGGGCTTGAAAATTTTCCTCAGCGTTCTGGTCCGTAATCCGCGAACCGCCGCGCATTTCCGTGATGACCTTATCTACATCCTCGCTGGTGACTCCGTTCGAACGCAAAATTCTGCCTGCATCGCCTTCTTTTTCGGCCGCGATCGCGATCAGCAGGTGCTCGGTGGAGATATACTCGTCCTCCATCCGCTCGGCGATTTTCTGCACATCTTGAAAAATCGTGTTCGTACGCGAGCTGAAATACTGCTGCCCACCGCTTACCTTTGGCAGCTTTTCGACAGAAGCCTGTAGTTCATTAACAACGGGCGCGACATTGACGCCGACCTTGCCGAGAATCGGGCGAACGACACCTTCCTTTTGCTCGAGCATTGCCAGCAGCACATGCTCCGGCTCGACCTGCTGGTTCTGGTTCTTTTCAGCAACGCCGATGGCTGCCTGTATCGCCTCTTGGCCGCGTATCGTAAATCTGTCGAATCTCATAATCTAACTCGCAGGAAATTCTCAATTACTAATTTTCAATTGTAAATTGATCCACCAATTATTACTGAAAACTAATTGATAATTTACACTTTGGTAGATCGTCCCGTGTATTTCATCGTCCAAATCAGAACGGTGAACGATGAATGATGTCATCCACCGTTCACCGTTTGATTTCTTTCGCAGAACAGTTTATCAGGCTTTCGCCTTGTTCACCTGCTCCGTTTCGAGCGTCTTCTGTGTGGTGGCACCGGTTATCTCGATCTTCCTGGCCTTGGTCTCTTCACCTTGTCTTCGAAAACATCGACACTCGGAATCCAGTAACCACTCGCCATTTCGTCACGCCCACGACTGGGTGCGACACCGGCGAACAACCCGGTCATCTCATTCTGCGACCCGCGAGGCTCTCGGAAAGGATCGAATTTAACCATGTTCATAATCATTGTTCCTCCCAGAAGTACTTGATAAGGACAATGACTAAATAGTTAGTCGATGTAGATAATAAAATATGAGCGTGATGCTGTCAACTATAACGCTCGCGAAAAAAGACACAAAATAGAGTTGGGCACGCTCGGCTATCCCGATAAGTTCACATCACATATGTCGAAAACGGACGCTAGATATCGCCATCGCCGACTAGTTCAGCAACACCTTAACTTCGGCAATTATGCTGACTTTGTCTTGGGTCACTTGGATTGTGCTAAAAAACAAAGATTCCCTCCACACTATTCGAACTCTTTTCGAGTTGAAAAACGCAAGCTTCAGCGTTTCAAGCATACTCAGATTTGCGGGTGACGAGTCAATAAGAGGCAAAAAAAGATCGCGGCCGGTGCTGGAAACATTAACCAGGAAGAACCGCAGTAACCGGCCCCGCCAAATTTCCTGGATGTTGGTTATCGATACGTCGTCGATCACCTGTCTTGCGTCATCGTCATTTTGAAAAGTCCGTACTTCCCATTGGTAAAGGACGTTTGTCGGATCTACCGGCAGCGAGTTGCCCAGGGACGGCCGTGCATTATCAAACGGAAACCTGATCTCGAAGTGAAGGTGATCTTGGGTGCCACCAACCTCAGCAATTTGCTGGCCAGCAGTAACATTGTCATTGTTGTTGACGAGCTTATTTTGCATGTGTTGGTAGAAAGTCAGGTATTTTATGCCGTGATCGTGTGATATCAGGCAACTCGTAGAAGATCCGCCGATTACGGTTCCGGTGGACGCCGCAAAAACGGGCGTTCCAACGGGCGCCAGAAGATCGACAGCCTCGTGCATTCTGATAAGTCCGCTATCCGCTTCGCGCCTAGTCCCAAATAGGCCAACTCCCCGACGAGTTTTTAGCTGCATCGGAAAGGGACTTATCTTATCGATATCCGGCAGATTACTGTTTAAATCCATCGGCGGAACTATCGGAAGATCTTCTGCGGTAATGTGTTCGAAATACATTGTCATTTACCTCCGTAATCTTTGTGTTGTCGTTAGAA
>CADEEU010000291.1 GCA_902826385.1 uncultured Acidobacteriota bacterium
TACGATCAGCCTCATAGTTCCAGCTCCTTCTAAATTTGAAATAATTTGCAACTCAGAGAATATCAATGTCGTGAGCCATAAACAAGCATGTCTTCGTTTTATACGCAGCACGAGTTATGGGGTTTCAGAGTTGGATGAAGCTCAGCAGAATGGGTTGTCCCGATCCGAAACGCCGTGATCGAACCATCAAAGTGTTATAATTCCAGTCGGTTATAAGTGCCCGAGATCGGAGAAAAGCTCTCTCAATACAACATCTTATCCGCCATCGGTTCCGGCGGAATGGGAAAGGTCTTTCTCGCAGAGGACATGAAGCTCGGACGAAAGACGGCGCTAAAGTTTCTTTCACCGGCTTTCGCATCTGACCGAGAGCACATCGAGCGATTTCTGCGTGAGGCCAGGGCATCGTCTGCTCTTAACCACCCAAACATCTGCACCATTTACGAGATCAACGAATCGTCGGACCCGCCGTTCATCGCGATGGAGTACGTTCAAGGCGAAACCGTGGCGGACATGATCCGGCGAAGGCCAAGGAACCTTCGGCAGACGATCGATATAGCGATTCAGGTCGCGGAAGCCTTAGCCGAAGCGCACCTGCATGGCATTATTCACCGTGACATAAAGCCGGCGAACATAATCGTAAATAACCGCGGCCGCGCAAAAATTCTCGACTTCGGGCTTGCAAAGCGAACCGCGGTTTTCGACGACGACCCGGACGCTCAATTTCAAACGCACGCCGGCGTCGTGCTGGGAACCGCGTCCTATATGTCGCCGGAACAAGCCCGCGGACGAACCGTCGATAACCGTTCGGACATCTGGAGCCTTGGCGTCTGCCTTTATGAGATGCTGACGGGCACTCTGCCATTTGCCGGTGAAACCGCGGCCGATACATTTGCCGCCCTTTTGACGACGGAGCCTCCGGCACCCTCGCATCTTGTCAGCGAGATCCCTCAAGAGCTCGATGAAATGGTTTTGCGGGCCATCCACAAACAGAAGGAATTACGGTTTCAGTCGGTTGAAGAGCTGGTCGAAGGATTGAAGACATTCCGCAGAAGACTTGATCTTGAGAACGATGATGCCCAGGCTCACGTGACCAATCCGTCGGTTGACGAGCCAACCGAGGTATTCGCAACCGCGCCGACCGAAGCAAACGATCCACTTGAAACCGAGAAAGACGTTCCCGCAAGAAAGACCGGGCCGAACAATCTCACGGCGACCTATTCGCGAATCATCGGCCGCGAACCGGAAATAGGCGATGTCTGCGGTCTGCTTTTGAATCCCGATATTCGGCTGGTAACGATGACCGGCATCGGCGGAACCGGCAAGACGACGCTTTCCAGGGCCGTTGCCAGGCGGCTGTTGACCGAATTCGAACACGGTGTTTTCTTTATCGAGATGGCCGATGTTTCCAGGCCTGAAATGGTCGCGGCAACGATTGCACTGCCGCTTGGCATTAAGGAAGAAGGCGGCAAGCCTTTTATCGAGGTCCTAAAAAATCACCTTGCCCACAGGCAGATGCTGATCGTTATCGACAACTTCGAACAGGTTGTCGACGCGGCTCCGCAGGTAGCGGATCTGATCGCGGCTGCCGATGGGCTAAAAATTCTGGTCACGAGCCGAGAGGTTTTACGGTTGACAGCCGAGGTCGAGTATCAGGTCCCGCCGCTGGACGTGCCGCAAATCGATGGTTCGCTGTCGTTCGACGAGCTTCGTGAGAATGAGGCACTTATGCTCTTTGCCGAGAGAGCAAAGGCCGCCAAACCGGCTTTTACACTCACGCCCGACAATATATCGGATGCGGCGGCGATCTGCTCGCGCCTTGATGGTTTGCCATTGGCGATCGAGTTGGCCGCAGCCCGCGTCAAGATACTTTCGCCGGCGGCTGTACTAACCAAGCTTGAGAACCGCCTGAACTTACTAACCGGCGGGGCCCGCGACCTGCCTGAACGTCAGAAAACAATGCGGGGCGCGGTAATGTGGAGCTACGACCTGCTTTCCGAAGACGAAAAAAGCGTCTTTCGCGAGCTAGCGGTATTTTCAGGCGGCTTTAGGATCGACTCGGCGGAATTCGTCTGCACTCTGACACACGATGCCGATCTGCTCGATGTTATTTCGTCGCTTATCGATAAGAGCCTTTTGATCCAAAAGGAAATGCCGGACGGCGAATCGAGGTTCCGAATGCTGGACGTCGTGCGCGATTTTGCGCTTGAAATGCTTGAGGCTGACGGAAAAATCGACACCGTTCGGCGACGCCACGCCGATTTTTTCGTAAACCTGAGTCAGACCGCGGAGCCGCTTTTACAAGGTGGCGAATCGGCCAACTGGCTGAAAAAACTGGAAGAAAACCACGACAATCTTCGGGCAGCGATGAATTGGAGCCTGACTAACGAGCCGGAAAAGGCCGTCCGTCTCGCGGTTGCTGTCCGGAATTATTGGCTCGTAAAAAGCCATTTGACCGAAGGCTTTGGGTGGTTAAAAGCCGCTTTAGAATCGGGTTTCGACCCGCCGCCGGAGCTTAGATTCAAGCTGTTGAACGGGCTTGGACTGGCAGCGCGATTTCGAGGCGATTTCGACACGGCTAAGAAAGCGTATGAAGACGGGCTGACGGCCGGAATCGAAGCCGGCGACAAGGCGGGAACGGCCCTTTCAAACCGCGGCCTGGGGCACGTAGCCCTACAGCAGGGCGATCTCGGTTCAGCCAGGGTTTACTTTGACGCAGGTCTTGCCATAAGTCGTGAATTGGGTGACAAATACGGCATTGCCCTTTCGCTCAGTTTTCTGGGAGATCTTGCTCGAACCGAAGGCAGATTTGCCGATGCCAAGCCGCAGTTCGAAGAGGCGGTCGAGCTTTTCCGCGAGCTTGAGAATCGCACCGCTCTCGGTGACGCGTTGAATAACCTGGCAGCGACGCTTATCTGCCTTGGCGAAACAGCGAACGGGCTAAAATCTTTTGCCGAAGCCCTGGAGTCTGCCCAGGCACTTTCGAACCAAATTACCATCTCGTTCTCGCTCGATGGTTTTGCGGCCGTTGCTGTCGAAGCCGGCGAATTTAATAAGGCCGCTTTGCTTTCCGGTGCGGCCGAAAAAATACGGGATGCGGTCGGCTACAAGATCGAACCGGCCGAGGCCCGTTTTCGGGAATTTTATATGTCGAAGATGGTGAAAGGGATTTCAAAAGAGGATCTTGACCAATCGATCAAACAGGGACAGGAGTTTTCTCTTGAAGATGCGATTAAAGAAGCAGCTTCAATACAATCGGAACGTCCGGTTTATATGAATTCGTAAAGCGTTATCCGAACAATCGCGGCAGGCGTCGTTGAAGATTCTTAGGCAGCAGTATTTCCATCGCGTCGTCCACCGTGACAATCCCGGCTATCTCACCTTCGTCATCCAATACAGGTAATGCCAATAGATTATATTCCGCAATGGTCTGAGCAACTTCATCGGCGGATTCGGACGTGTGGGCGAAGCGGAACTCGCTTCGCATTACGTCTTCGAGCCTTCTGGTTGGATCGGCCAGAATCAAACTTCGCAGGCTGATCAGGCCCGAAATTTTCCATGATCCTTCTTCCTCGACCACGTAAAGGTAATAGATCATGTTAGGCGTTTCGGCCATTTCGCGAAGCCGAGCAATCGTTTCACCGACGGTCAAATTTTTCGGGAAAACGATGAATTCCGTTGTCATCAAGCCGCCCGCAGTGTCGTTGGCATAGGGCATCAGCTCCGCGACATCGGCCTTTTCGTCGTCCTCCATCAGGTCGAAAAGTTCCTGGGCCTTTTCGTCATCCATTTCGTCGAGCACGTCCACGGCGTCGTCAGGAGACATTTCTTCCAGGATGTCGGCAGCGCGCTCTTCGTCCATTTCTTCCAGGATGCGGGCTTGGGCCTCGGTGGACATTTCTTCCAATGTCTCAGCGGCGGTCTCGTCATCGAGGCTTTCGACGACCTCGGTCCTGTGGATGGGCGAAAGCGTTTCGGCAAGCTGCGCTATCTCAACCGGGTGAAGCCGTGAAAGCTTGTCTTTTGAAGATTTAAGCTGGACGGTTACTGTTGCGGTGTCGGTGGCGAGGTAGCCTACGTCGGCCCAATCGAGCACCTCGACCGGCTTGTCACTCCCATAAAACCCCTTCGGCATAAGCCTGCGCACAAAGCCCTGCAGGCTTACATCGGCGCCCGTAACACGCCAGGATTCGCCCGTGTCGATCAACTGCACGTCGTTTACCCGGACGACCCGCTTGCCGTCCACATCGATAAGCTGGTTGTCCAGAACGTCTTTACCCAGTAAAACCTCGCCTTCGCGGCGTTCGAAAGGCGTGAGATCCAGCTTTGCCGAGCTCATTTTTGCTCCTTGCAGGCTTAGTTCGGAGATGCTTCGACGGGCAATAAAGAAATTTCGTCTCCTAAGTCGTGCAACCAGACCAATTACAGGCGGATACTCCTCGCTGCCGTACTTTACGAGAATATCGCTGATCGAGGCTATTTTCTCGTTGCGAAAGTCGTAGATCGGCCGTCCCAGAATCTGCGAAAGATAAAGCATCGGCATCAAGATACCGCAAAATCAGGGCAAGAGCGAACCGCGTCAGTCGCTGCTTTACAGACCAAGGGAATTAGTGTTAGTCTTGGGATCCCTTCCACGCTAAACACTGTTTATAAATGCGTAAAATTTTTGGAAGCGGACCGTAATTGGCCTTTTGTATTAAATAGCAGTTAAAAGCGCGTCGAACAGGA
>CADEEU010000292.1 GCA_902826385.1 uncultured Acidobacteriota bacterium
TGGTAATTAATTTTCCTCGCGTTGCCGGCGGCGGCGGTTTTGGCGGCGGCGGCGGTTTCGGAGGATTCGGTCAGCCGCAGATCGACTTCAATGAAGCTGTGCGACGACGCGATACGCAGATCGACGAACTGAAAAAGATCTTCACAAATGCCCTAAACCACGGACGCGCGATGGAAGCGTACGCAAAAGATAAAACACTTCCTCAGCCGTCCACCGATCTTGCGCTGGAGGCCATGCTGCCCTATGTAAGGGGCGAAAAGCCGATAGTATTTACCGCCGAACGCGAGCGCGACATCCGGGCCATTGCAAAATTCGTCTCCGACATGAAGGTAAAGGGGATAATCGTCGGTGGACAGGAAGCATGGAAGGCCGCCGACGTTCTCAAACAGAATAATATCGCGGTTATTTACACGAATATTTACAGCCTGCCGGTGCGTGAGGACGATCCTTACGATTATCTTTTCGAAACTCCCTCGAAACTGCAGCAGGCGGGTGTTAAATTTGCGATATCTACCGGCGATCCCGGAGCCGAAAACCGCGATCTGCCGTATCACGCCGGTTTGGCGGGTGCCTACGGACTTTCGAAGGACGAGGCTCTAAAGGCTGTCACACTTTATCCGGCCCAAATCCTGGGTGTGTCCGATCGAATGGGAACTCTCGAAGCGGGCAAGATGGCAAATGTCGTGGTCGCGGACGGAGACATCCTGGACCCGCGAACGAACATTAAATATATTTTCATCAACGGCCGTCTGATTCCGTTGACTAGCCGTCATACGGAACTTTTTGACAGTTTTAAGGATCGGAAGTGACGCACGTTAACTTCAAATTCTTTAATTATGTAAGCACGCTTCCACGCGTGCTTATTTCTTTTGGAAAATTCAGCTCGGCGACTTATGCCTTTTTAAGGAAAAAAACTAAAATTTACTCGTCATAATTTGTTCATCAACTTTTTACCCGCTGCGAGGCATGGTGCAGGGAGATTGATTTTATGGGATTAAGCGTCGAACAAGCGAATCAATTGCTCACGAATTACGGCTATTTTCAGGGTCTTAACCGAATCTTTAATCAGTACGGTTCTGTGCCGCACGAAAAAGGGGCCGTGGCAAAGGCCCACGCGTTCAATCTTCTCCTGCAAAAAGTGGTCGAGGCAAAGGTCAGAATCGCAAAGCTTCAGGTATCCGTGAATCGCCTTGAGGCGGCCTGTCGCGCTGGTGTGGCACCAAAGCCATCGGAAGGGCTGGATTTTGATTCAGTCGAGGTAAAGGATCTGTTGACAGAACTTTTGGCTTTCGACGGCATTGCTGCCGAGATCTTTGAATCAAGCGCTTCGCTCTTGTCGGCCGCAATCAATCCGGAGACAACGGCCGACAAAGCCCGCGGCCTACGCGTCTCTCACAGCGACCTCTGGAGCCGCCAAAAAACAGAGAGTTTCCAATTGCTGAACCGAAATCCCCAGGTATTCGAGATGATAGATTTTCCAAAGCCGGTTGCGTCGGACGAGGCTAAAGCAAAAATCACTCCGGAGTAATACCAATTCTTAAAACATAGGCGGCATCAATCTTTCTGCCGAATCTCCTCGCCGTTTTCGAAAAATTCGAGCGATGCCGAATTCAGACAGTAGCGCTGGCCCGTAGGTGGTGGGCCGTCGGGGAAGACGTGGCCCTGATGGCCTCCGCAGCGGGCACAGCGTATCTCGGTGCGACTCATTCCGTAGCTGTTGTCTTCTATGTTGGTCAAGTGTTCTTTGTCGAAGGGCGCGTAGAATGACGGCCAGCCGGTGCCGGAGTTGAATTTGTGCTTCGACGTAAACAGCGGCAGGCCGCAAAGGCGACAGGCATAGGTTCCGTCGAGCTTGTTGTCCAAAAGCGTTCCGCAAAACGGAGCTTCGGTGCCGTGATTGAGCAGAATTCGGTACTCTTCCTCATTCAAATCCTGGGCAAGCCGCTCTATTGTTTCTTCGCTAAGCGGCATAATGTCATAGCCCGATTCAGACAGTTCTTTTGCGGTTTCAGTTTTCATAAATTTTGAATCACTTTAAAGGGTCGATTTATTTCAAACCTTTTATTAGCACGGCATCATGCTTCCAGTTTCGCTTGATCACAGCAAACGTCTTACCGTCAGGTGAAAGAGCAAAAGCCGAAAGCTCGAGATGCCCGCCTCGTTTCGCCGACAGCTTTTGGGAGTTCAGAGCGAGCAAGATTCATCCAATACGTCGGAAAAACCTGGAGAAAGTTCAGATGAAGATTATAGTATTATCAGTAATAATAAGCATGATTGCAATCATGACCCTTGCTCAGATTTATGGTGACCTTCACAATCGGCAGGTGACATATATATTGCTGACGTTACCGTCGGCAAAAAACGGAGAAATAAATATATGGAAAGCGCAAAAATGACGCAGGAAATGGAGTCTTTGAAAAGCAGGCTCCGCAACACGTGGATCGCGGGAGATTTTGGCGAGATAGCCAAATCTATCGAAGCAGGTGCGGCAGAGTTTGTGGGAAATCTAGACATCAAACCGGGTTCGCGAGTGCTGGACGTGGCATGCGGGACCGGGAACACGTCGCTCCCGGCCGCGCGGCTTGGGGCTAAAGTTACCGGAATTGATATTGCACCAAATTTGATCGACCAAGCTATAGCACGTGCTTCGGAAGCGGGAATCGACGCCGAATTCGAAGTGGGTGACGCGGAAGATCTGCCTTATGAAGACGCAAGCTTTGACACCGTGCTTACGATGTTCGGGGCAATGTTTGCTCCGCGGCCCGACGTTACCGCAAGCGAGCTGAAACGCGTTTGCCGGCCGGGTGGATTGATCGCGATGGCAAACTGGACGCCGGAAGCGTTTAGCGGACAGATGTTCAAGACAAATGCAAAACATGTTCCGCCCCCGCCCGGAATGGTGTCGCCGGTGCTCTGGGGTTCGGAGGAAGCGGTTCGCGAGCGGCTTTCGGAAGGCATTGCCGATCTGCAGTTAACCCGACGAAAGATCGACTTCACCTATCAATTCGGCCCGACCGAGGTCGTCGAGCATTTTAGAAAATATTTCGGCCCGACGCAGAAAGCTTTCGAATCACTTGACCAGGCGGGACAAGACGCCCTGCGCAAAGACCTTGTCGAACTATGGACCGCCAACAATCTGGCTTCGGACGGCACGACAAAAGTTGAGTCGGAGTATTTGGAGGTAAAGGCGATTCGTTCTTAGAGATTTGGGTGTTGATAACGGGTTTTTAAAAAGGATGGAGCTTGCTTCCCATAACGGATCTGACAACCTGGAAAAATTAGGACTCGCCGCTCGGCGGGTCCTTTTCATTTGCCGTCTTTCGCGACGAGTTTTTCCAGGCTGCGTATGCGCCGGGCCATTTCGCTTAACCGGCGGAAGGCCGCGGTGGACCGCAGCCATTCCTTATTATCAAATCCCGGTATGCCGGAAATAATTTTGCCGGGTTCGATGTCGTGGCTGGTTGCGGATTTTGCGGTGATAACGACATCGTCGCCAACTTTCAGGTGTCCGGCGATGCCGACCTGGCCGGCAAGAATTACTCGCTTTCCTATCACCGAGCTTCCAGCAAGGCCGGTCTGTGAGCAAATCAACGCGTCTTCTTCGATGGTGCACGAATGTCCGATCTGCACGAGATTGTCGATCTTCGCTCCGGATTTTATACGAGTTTCGCCGACCGACGCGCAATCGATTGCGGTATTTGCACCGATCTCAACGTCGTCTTCGAGTACTACGCGTCCCGTCTGCGGTATTTTCAGCCACCGCTTTTCCTCGTCCTTTGAGTAGCCGAAACCGTCGGAACCGATAGTTGAGTTGTTATGGATAATGCACCTGCGACCGATCTCGCAGTTTTCTCTAACCGAAACGCCGGAATGGATCGTCGAATTTTCACCGACCGATACGCCGTCGTAGATAGTCACATTCGGAAAAATGCGAACACCCGCCGCTATCTTGCAGTTTTTGCCGATGACCACATGAGCGAAAATCTCCGTTTTCTCGTCTACACTGGCAGTTTCATCGATCACAGCAGTCGGATGGCGAAAGGGCCTTAGGCCGGGTTCCGGGTGAAACAATCGTAGTGCCCGCGTGTAAGCAAGGTAAGGATCGTTCGAGCGGAGCACGATAAGGTCCTGTCTTTCGGACGCGGTCTTTTCGTCCAGAAAGATCGCCCTTGCACTAGTGGTAGCTATCTGCGGCGTGTATTTTGGGTTAGCGAGAAATGTTATTTCGCCGTCGCCGGCGATGTCCATACCTGCCGCACCCGTTATCTCAATATCAGGCGAGCCGTTATCAATGGTCGAAAACGTCGCAGCGGCTAGCTCGGAAAGTTTCATAGATTATTCTTGAAAAAACAGTGCTCGATATGTAACACTAGTTGTAGCAGAGAACGCTACCCAAGCAAAGCGTTCGGCAATTTCCCCAGCACGCGCCCGCAGAAATCGATCTAACCTGGAGTTACAAAAGTTTCTATGAATGAGAAAGGTCTGAACCAATCGCATGGTAAGCATCCGTCCGAAGATTATGTCGCAGGTTTTGGCGGTGGAAAAATGATCGCCAGATCCGGCTCGAACCGCTGGCACAACCTCATTGTTTCCAACACGGCCATTGCCGCCGGCAGCAAAATGCACGGCCATAAA
>CADEEU010000293.1 GCA_902826385.1 uncultured Acidobacteriota bacterium
TACGCAACCGCGAGTTGGGTCGTGACCCGGACCTGAGTTTCCTTCTTTAACCGGGACCGAATGTCCTCGTCCTCAAAAGGCCTTAGGATGTCGAGCGACTCCTTATATTTTCCGAGGGTTTCCAGCGTGAAGGAGAGCAGCCTTTTCAGGTTGGCGAAATCGTCATCCGTATGTTTGTAGCCCTGGATCGTAATGGTCAGGATCTTTTCGGCTTCGTTGGAGAGGCCTTCACGCAAAGCCTGCCCGACGCGGGCGAACGCTTTGTTTAGATTCTCCGGCGAGATGGTCCTGAGGTATTCCGGCGCACCGCGGACGGAGGAAGCGGATCGTGGAGCCGCGGTCTTCGGACCAGAGCTTTTCGCGGGCGAGTTCATAAAGTGCCTGACAATTGCCCTAAAGAAATGGTCAATGTCCGACGATTTTCAGAACAAAACCATCGTCGAACAAGAAAATTGAATACTTAGTAAACAGCGCATCTGAATTTAGCAGATAAATACGCTTTACGTCCAGATATTTTTTGCATTTGAGCGAAAAGTGGACGCCGATCATATTTCTGTGACATTCTGTAGCGAAAAATGAGCAAATCGGGTCAGGGCGAAGAAGAAAAACGGCTTCGGGAAGCGACCGAAAAAACGGCAGACTGGAGACAATGGGGACCGTACGTCAGCGAGCGTGCCTGGGGAACGGTCAGAGAGGACTATTCGGCGGACGGCTCCGCCTGGGATTATTTTCCGTTCGAGCACGCACATCTTCGCACCTATCGCTGGAATGAAGACGGAATCGCGGGCATTTGCGACCGAAAACAGATCTTTTGCTTTGCTGTTGCTCTTTGGAATGAGAAGGACCCGATCCTTAAAGAACGCCTATTCGGGCTGCCCGGTCCGAAAGGTAATCATGGCGAAGACGTTAAAGAATACTATTACTACCTCGACAGTACACCCACGCACTCATACATGAAATTCCTCTACAAATACCCGCAGGCGGCTTTTCCGTACGCGAGGCTGTATGAAGAAAATGCCCGCCGCGACAAATTTTCGCGGGAGTTTGAGCTTGTAGATACAGGTGTTTTCGATGACGAGAGATATTTTGACGTTTTTGTGGAGTACGCAAAAGCCGGCCCGGAAGATGTTTGTGTTCGGATAACCGCGGTAAATCGTGGTCCGGAAAAGGCTCCGCTTCACGTTTTGCCGACGATTTGGTTTAGAAATACCTGGAGCTGGTCTTCGGGCGAACCGAAGGGGTTGGTCTCAGTGGCGAAAGGCGAATTGCTGGGTGTCGAAAAGGACTCACATTGTAATTACACGCTCGCTTACGAGAGCTCGCCACAGCTCCTGTTCTGTGAAAACGAGACAAATAATGTAAAACTCTTCAACTCGGAAAACGCGTCGCAGTTCTCAAAGGACGGAATCAACGATTTCGTCGTCTCCGGCGATGAGACAGCTGTTAACCCTGAACATAAAGGATCGAAAGCGGCTTTGCAGTATAGATTCGATATCGATCCTGGCGATTGTGCGACGATACATCTAAGGCTTAGCGAGACGGCGATAAAGGGCGACCTTGTCCAAAACTGCAAGTCTATTTTCGATCTGCGTTTAAAGGAAGCCGACGAGTTTTACGACGGTGTGATCCCGTCCAAACTTTCCGAAGACGGCCGCCGTGTGATGCGGCAGTCGCTGGCCGGCCTTTTGTGGTCTAAGCAGTACTATCACTATGAGGTGAAACAGTGGCTCGATGGCGATCCGGCCAGCTCACCACCGCCAAAAGAGCGCGTGTCGGGACGAAATCGCGAATGGAAACACCTCTACAACGACGACGTTATTTCGATGCCGGATAAATGGGAATACCCGTGGTATGCGGCATGGGACCTTGCGTTTCATTGCATACCTCTGGCGTTGGTCGATCCGGGTTTTGCCAAACGACAGCTTATCCTTCTCCTGCGCGAATGGTACATGCACCCGAACGGGCAGCTTCCGGCGTACGAATGGGCGTTCGGCGACGTAAATCCCCCAGTGCACGCCTGGGCGGCACTTCGGGTATATCAGATTGAAAAAAAGAAAACCGGGGCCGGCGATCACGCTTTTCTTGAGAAAGTCTTTCACAAATTGCTGCTCAATTTCACGTGGTGGGTGAATCGAAAAGACGCCGAGGGCAACAACGTTTTCGAAGGCGGCTTTCTCGGGCTGGACAACGTCGGCGTTTTCGACCGAAGCAAGCCGATGCCCGGCGGCGGATTTCTCGAACAGTCGGATGGGACGAGCTGGATGGCGATGTACTGTCTGAACATGTTAGCGATCGCAATGGAGCTTGCTCAAGCCGACCGGGCCTACGAGGATGTGGCGAGCAAATTTTTCGAGCATTTCGTGTTCATCTCGGACGCGATGAACAACCTCGGTAACACGCAGACCGAGCTTTGGAACGAGTACGACGGCTTTTACTACGATGTATTGCACATGAACGGGCACCAGTTTCCGATAAAGCTGCGGTCGTTGGTCGGGCTGATCCCGCTTTGCGCGGTCGAGACGATCGAAGACGAATGGCTGCAGAAGCTGCCCGATTTCAAACGCCGCACCGAATGGCTTCTGGAAAATCGCAAAGACCTGATCGAAGATATCTCCTGCATGAACCAGCCAGGCCGCGAGGGACGACACCTTCTCGCCCTGGTGAATAAGGAACGTCTGCGCCGCGTGCTGGAAACGATGCTTGACGAAGAAGAGTTTCTCTCCGACCACGGCATAAGGTCGCTGTCACGTTTTCACAAAAATTCGCCTTACTTTCTTGAGTTCGACCACACCGAATATCGCGTGGATTATGAGCCGGCCGAGTCGCGAAGCGGAATGTTCGGCGGCAACTCAAACTGGCGCGGCCCGATCTGGTTTCCGGTAAACTATCTTTTGATAGAAGCACTCCAGAAATTCGACCATTATTATGGAGACGATTTTAAGATCGAATTTCCTACCGGTTCGGGAAAGACGATGAACCTCTGGCAGGTTTCGCAGCAGTTGGAAAAGCGGCTCTGCAGCCTTTATCTTCGCGACCAGCACGGTGAGCGGCCTGCGTTCGGCGATACCGAGATCTTTCAAAAAGACGAGCACTGGCGCGACAACCTTTTATTTTTCGAGTACTTCGACGGCGACACCGGCCGCGGCCTGGGGGCAAATCATCAAACCGGCTGGACCGGCCTGATAGCGAAGATCTTGAAACAGACGGCCGAATATTCGGAGAAGAATACATGAAAGCGGTTGCAGTAATTCCAAAAAAGCAGAACAGCGTGCATCTTGTTGAGATGGACAAGCCGTCCATCGACGAAGTGAAAAACCGCCGTGGAGTGTTGGTTGAAGTGCTCCGCGTCGGGGCGTGCGGAACCGACCGCGAGATCAACAATGCGGAATACGGAGTCGCTCCGAAGGGTTTCGATTTTCTTGTTCTCGGCCACGAAAACTTTGGCCGTGTGGTCGAGGTGGGTGAAAACGTCACCGAGATTGAGCCGGGTAATTACGTTGTAGCTACAGTTCGGCGGCCGCGAGGAAAGAGCATTTACGACCAAATTGGCGAACAGGATTTTACAACCGACGATAAATACTTCGAACGCGGTATATCACGCCTGCACGGATACATGGTTGAATTTTACGTCGAAGATGCCGAGTTTCTGGTAAAAATTCCGCCTGCGATTGCGGAGATCGCAGTTTTGCTCGAACCGCTTTCGATAATCGAGAAAGGTCTCAAACAAGCAAGCGACATCCAGGAACGGCTGAAGATATGGCACCCGAAAACCGCGGCCGTACTGGGTACCGGCAATGTAGGTTTACTGACCGTTATGGCGTTGCGGATGCGCGGCTACACCGTGCACAGTTTTGGAAAACAGTCCGGCAAGGGATATCTGAACGCGGAACTCTGCGAATCAATCGGGGCAACGTATGATTCGACCGACGATCTTCCGTTAGTGGAAAGCGTAAAGAAATACGGCGAGTACGACCTTGTTTTCGAGTGCACTGGTTACTCGCCGATTATTTTCGACGCTATGCAAAGCCTGAACGAAAACGGCATTCTTATCCTCGCCTCGGTTACCGGCGGCGAGCGAAAAACCGACCAGGTCCCTTCAGACAAGATCAATCAAATGTTCGTCCTCGGCAACCGCGCAATGGTCGGCACCGTCAACGCCAACCGCGAACATTTCGAGATGGGCGTCAAAGACCTGACCCTCTGCGAAGCCATGCACCCCGGCTGGCTCGGCCGAATGCTGACACATAAGATTGAGGGCCTGGAAAATTTCGCTCAAGCTTTCGAAATCCTCAACAACTCCCAAAAATACAATGCGATCAAGACGTACTTCGAGGTTAAGGCGATTTCGAAGTAGTGCCGGATTCGGAAACAATATGTAGCAAACTAGTCCGCAAATGCCACGCTCAGTTGCTTGAGTTTTACCGAGTCGCTTTTGTCGAGTCCGTCGATATTGTCGCGGTTGATGTAGTTGTAGAGGATGTCGCGTTGCTGCGGTATAAAACCGGCTTCGCGGATCTGATATCTCAGATCGCGTTCGTTGGCTTCGTTATCGGCACCGGCGGCGGAGACAACGTTTTCTTCGATCATGATCGAGCCCATGTCGTCGG
>CADEEU010000294.1 GCA_902826385.1 uncultured Acidobacteriota bacterium
GGTGGTCGGGCCCGGAACGCGCATCTTGATCGACGACGGAGCAATCGAACTTGGTGTAGTTTCAGAAACCGAAACCGACGTGGTGTGCCGTGTTTTGGTCGGCGGTTGGCTTAAGGAACGCAAAGGCATTAATCTGCCGAACACTCCGCTTCCAATTCCCTCGATGACAGAAAAGGACCACGCCGACCTCGTCTGGGCAATGGGTCAGAATGTCGATTACGTGGCCCTGTCTTTCGTAAGAAAAGCCGAGGATTGCCGTCAGGTAAAGGAGCTGATCAAGAAAATGAACACGCGGACGATGGGCCGTGCTCTTCTGGTGGCAAAGATTGAAATGGCCGAGGCTATCGAGAATCTTGACGAAATCATCCGCGAAACCGATGGCGTTATGGTCGCCCGCGGCGATCTGGGCGTAGAAACCAGCGTAGAGCTCGTACCCGTTTATCAAAAACGAATCATCGAAAAAGCGGTTGCCAACGACAAGTTCGTTATTACCGCGACGCAAATGCTGCAATCGATGATCGATAATCCGAGCCCAACTCGCGCCGAGGCATCTGACATCGCCAATGCAGTGTGGGACGGAACCGACGCCGTTATGCTCTCGGCCGAGACAGCTTCGGGCAGCTACCCGATCGAAGCTATACGAACGATGGCACGCATAGTAGATGCCGCCGAAACCGTTAAGCCCGCCCAGTTGCGCAAACCAATTAAATTCTCACAGCCGCCGTCCGGCCGCACAAGCCAGGCCCTTTGCAAAGCGGCAGCATACGCCGCAAAAGAAATAATGACGGAAAAGATCGCCGTGTTTACCGAATCCGGCCTGATGGCGCGCCGTCTGTCCAGCATCCGTTCGGGCCTTCAGACTTTTGGGCTTACAAACTCGCGCGATGCGTGTAACCAGCTCGCTCTTATTTGGGGCGTCGAACCTTACATGCACGAATCGGGCGGCTCGACAAAAGATATGCTCCGCGAAGGGGAGAAAACGCTTGTTTCCGCCGGCGTTGTCGAAACGGGCGAGACTATAGTGATGATGGCCGGAAGATTGTCGGGCTTAGGACTTTCAAGTTCGGTAATTGTGTGGACGATAGGCGAGAATATTCCAAAGCGCTGAGCTTATAAATATTTCTCAAACAACGGCTCCGAATAATTTGCCGACGGCGGCCGTCGCTACCATCGCCGCCGCTCCCCAAAACAGTACACGTAAAGCTCCAGTGAGAATGCTGGAACCACCTGTCCGGGCTGCCAATGCGCCCAGGCCGGCAAGACAGGCAAGCGATCCGACCGCGATGACCGGAATCAAAATTCCCGTGGGAACCATAACGGCTATCAGCAGTGGCAACGCCGCGCCTAACGAAAAACTAATCGCCGAAAAGACTGCTGCCTGAACCGGTCTTGCCCTTAATTCTTCCGAAATACCCAGTTCGTCTCGAGCATGAGCGCCTAAGGCGTCATGGGCCATTAGCTGATCGGCTACTTCGCGGGCAAGTTTCGGTTCAAGCCCGCGTTTGACGTAAATGCCCGCTAGTTCCATTCGTTCGCCTTCGTCATCAGCCGCAAGTTCGCGTTTTTCGCGTTCGAGGTCTGCTTTTTCGGTATCGGCCTGCGAATAGACCGATACGTATTCGCCCGCGGCCATGGACATTGCACCTGCTACCAGCCCCGCGAGACCGGCAATCAGTACGCCGGAACGCTCGGCGTTGGCCGCCGCTACCCCGATCAGCAGGCTCGCTGTCGAAACAATACCGTCGTTGGCCCCAAGCACAGCCGCCCGCAGCCAACCGATCCTCTCAGTTCTATGAAATTCGCGATGCCGCATAAATTTTACGCGAACAAGAAACGAAGGCTCTAATGATGTTTCGACTTAAGATTCTGTCGTCCCCAGCGGAGAGTTCGCGCCATCCAAACGAGTTCATCCAGAAATCCGGTGACGCGATCGTTGTACGCCGGGTCGAGAAGCTCACCTTTCTCATCGAATTTCGTACCGACCTTTGGAAAATTAAGGTCTGTAAACGTGACGGCCAGGCCGAGCTCGCGAACCATCGGCACCATTGCTTCGATAACCCGTGTGCCGCCCCACGGGCCGGCGGACACACCGACAAATGCAACAGCTTTGTGAATGTATTCCTTCAACAACAGATCGAGAACGCTTTTTAGCGTTCCCGGATAGCCGTGATTGTATTCGGGCGTCACTACTATCAAACCATCGGCTTTTATGACCGCATCGCGCCATTCGGGAAACTGCGAACCGATCTCGGTGCCGTAATGATCTCGCGGTAGATCGAATTCGCGAACGTCAAAAAGCCTGGTTTCGATATCGTCTCGTTCCTGCAATTTCTGATGGACCCATTTCGCGGCGTGCTCGCTTTTTCGGTCCCTGCGGTTAGTTCCTAAAATAAGTGGAATGAATATTTTGTCGTCGGCCATTGTCGATAGATTCCCCCCGTTTTGAGATTTATTCCGCGTTGGGAAATACTATCGTATGCTCACCTCACCATCAAACTACCCGACGAATCTGCTGGAGTTTAGGCGATCTGATACGCCGACGAGTGATCCGTCTGCGATTGAAGAAGATAAACTAAAGGACAGATTTTTCGGAATCCGCTGTCCGGTTTGTAAATGGAGGCCCGATAGGCACAGCTTTTGGACGTGCTGGGATTGCGGCCATCCAGAGTACTTTTACGGCGGCTGCGGAACGGAATGGAACACGTTCGAAACACGGGGCCTGTGTCCGACATGCCAACACCAGTGGAAGTGGACGACGTGTTTATCATGCTGGAGCTGGTCGCTGCATGAGGATTGGTACGAAAGGTCCGATCAGAACTAGCGCCAGTCGGGCGGCGGCGGAGTCCGGTAAACATAGGCTCCTTCTTCGTCTTTCGAATATCCTTCCCACTTGGTTTCGCCGACCGCGGGAAGTTGAGAAAAAGGCGGATTGCCGCTTCCAGCAGTTTCAGGATAGACCGACTTCCAGTTTTCGCCGCAAAAGAACCACAAAGAATAAACGGCCGCCAGCGTGCCTAGTGGAACGTTCATCGCGGAAAGTGCCGCCGCGACTATACTCGCAATCCGAGCCCACGGTTTCCTTTTCATCAACGCATAAGCCGCAACGAAATTGGGCGAAAGAAAGATCAAATTGATGAAGCCAACGAATGCAAAAATAGCCGCGAAGAACCCGGCCGGAAAATCACCACCCGGAGGTTCAACCGCAAACATAACGGCAAGCAGGCCAAAAACAAAAACCAGAATCGCACTCTGAAACAGTCCGTTCGCCAAAAATGCCCAGGCTATATATTTATTGTGTTCTTCGTTAGTCATTGGGAGCCACCGGGTTCGCTTATAGAAAACAACCAATGAAAGGTCTATTCCGCACCTACGATCTGCGCGACCGTCTCTTTTTTGATGCCTGAGCCCTTTCGATTGTTGTAATCGGAAAGCGATATCTGCGGATCGCGCCAGGCGTCGAGGTGGCCGACCTGGTGGACGCATTGGATGGTGCAGGTTGGGGCACACCATTTTTCGGTAATGTATTCGCGCTCCATGTCGGCATGAGTATATTCCAGAAGCGGAATTCCGGGCGTACCGCGCTGCTGCGAGCACCAGTTGACCACGCCGAACTCATCGACATAAAGATATCGGGCACCGGCACGGCAACGCCATTCGTACTCCTTCCCATCAACAAGTTCATCCTGGAACCAATTCCAGCGGGCGTACGAACGCGTGCCCTTGGATTTTATTTCCTTATAAACTTCTTTCTCGCGGTCGGTCAGACCTTTGTTCAGGCCCATCTCGTCGTGAATGACGCCGACCGTCGATGAGAATCCAAGCTCGCGTGCCCGGTTGGCGATGATCAATGCCTCGTCCGGATTCGCCACGCCGCCGCCGACAACGGAGTTGATGTTCACCTTGAATTTGGCGTGCTCGCTCAAATTTACAAGCTTTGCATCCAACACCTTCAGGCTCTTTTTCGACACTTCGTCCGGCGTCACGTTGTCGATCGATATCTGCAGGTAATCCAGTCCGGCTTCGTTCAACTTTTTGATCTTATCGACCTGAAAGTAATACCCATTGGATATCAGTCCCGCGATCATTCCGTGGTGCCGGATGCGGGCAATGATCTCGTAAATTTCCGGATGCATCATCGGCTCGCCGCCGGAAATAGTGATCACCGAAGTGCCGAACTCCGCAAGCTTGTCGATCCGCTCCAGCATCACGTCGATGGCTACCGGATCGCTCGTTTTGTCGAACTCGTTACAGTAGGTACACGCCAGATTACACCGACGCATCGGCACAATGTGCACCAGCACCGGATGCTTCGTCGAAGCAAAAGCACGAACCGTGTGCCTCACTCCGCGTGTAAATCTGCTGAAACTGCTTGCTTTGGGCATGATGACTTTATATCGAGCGAACTTATGCGAGATTCGCGCGCGTGTGCAAACCCCTAATTGTAAGATTTTGGCAATTTGTTATCAAACCCGTAACTTCGCATTGCGGACCGACAAATTGTTCTCGAAATAAATTATACGTGATAAATAAAAAGTGATAACCGCTTCCGTTATCACCTTTTACCTTTCACTTTTAACTTGTTCCGTAT
>CADEEU010000295.1 GCA_902826385.1 uncultured Acidobacteriota bacterium
GCTACGCCACCGAAGGCGAAGTAAAAATGACCAAACAAGAGATCATCGAAATGATCGAACGAGCCGGCTTTGAAGCTGTCGAGAGGGATACGGTGTATAACCGAGTGGAGAAAATTGCCGCTTGAAAGTCAAAGATGTAATAAAATTGATCGAGAAAGACGGCTGGTTTTTAGTGAGAACACGCGGCAGCCATCGGCAGTTTCATCATCCGACAAAGCCCGAAACGGTAACTGTCGCCGGAAAAGAGAGCATCGACATGCCGCCCGGAACACTAAACAGCGTTCTCAAACAAGCTGGTCTCAAGAAATAGGAGCGTTTTATGCGATACATGGTCGTAATAGAAGAAGGCGAGACAAGTTGGGGAGCATACGTCCCCGACCTTCCCGGCTGCGTCGCCGTAGGTGAAACCGAAGCGGAGGTCAAACAGTTTATTCAGGAAGCCATTGAATTTCATTTGGAAGACTTGACCGAATCAGGCGCAAAAATCCCCGTTCCTCTGTCGAAGAGTGATTATGTCGATGTCTTGGCTGCGTAAATCGGTAATCGTCCTTCCCACTTCGGCACGGCCGACGGCGGCGAACTCACCCACAGCTACGCCACCGAAGGCGAAGTAAAAATGACCAAACAAGAGATCATCGAAATGATTCATCGCGGCGGCTTCGAACCCGTCGAACGCGACACGGTGTATAATCGGATGGACCGCGTTGCGGTCTAGGAGAATTTATGGAAGTTGCTATTGCTGACACGGTTATACCGGTTCCATTTATGGAAGATACTCGATCGGTTCGTCTTCATTTTGACTTTCAGAACCAGAAGCGGAAGTTGACGCCGGACGAATTTTGGGAATTCTGTACCAAAAACCGCAAACTTCGAGCAGAGTTAACAAAAGACGGAGATGTAATCATTATGCCGCCGACTGGTTACGAATCGAGCGAAGAAAATGTTGAGGTAGTGCTTCAACTAGCCATTTGGGCAAAAAAGGATGGCACCGGAAAAGTAACCGAATCAAACGGGGCATATATCCTCCCAAACGGAGCGACGAGAGCTCCCGACGCTGCCTGGATTAGGAAAGAACGACTCGAACAATTTTCTGCGGAACAGCGAAAAAAATTTCTGCCAATTGCCCCCGACTTCATTATCGAACTACGCTCCGCTTCCGACAGCCTGACCGAGCAAGCAAAAATGGAAGAATGGATCGAGAACGGTGTCCGCCTCGCATGGCTGATCGACACCAAAACCAAACAAGTCCACATCTATCGACCTGACAACGAACCCGAAGTTCTCGATGATCCTTCCAAAGTTTTGGCCGAGGACTTACTTCCGGGATTTGAACTCGATATGACGGAGATATGGTAACACCGACGGCGGCGAACTCACCCACAGCTACTGCGGTCGAATCCGGCGGTGAAGTGAAAATGTCCAAACAAGAGATCATCGAAATGATTCACCGGGCCGGCTTCGACCGCGTCGCCGCAGCGTAAGTTTGTGGTCCAGTTTTGAGTTGAGTGAAGTGTGCGTGCGACGTTCCGGGTAATGACCGTACGAGATAATTTCAACGATGAATCCTCCGTTGAATGACAGCATAATCGTAGCCGTATCGAAACTCGTAGACGATGCAAAGACTGAGACGCGCTCACCAAGCCACGCGGATATTGACGTAATGATCCAACGTGCAGGATTGACTGCCGCTGATCCTAAAACGCAGGGTCAAACACTTGGCAAAACGAAACGTATAAACCGCACGCTGAGTTGGGCATTGGAAAACGAACATGAATCTGGACAGAAACTTGTAGCCGGCCTTATTTCTTTTCTAAAGGGCTGTGGCGGTTTTCGCTCGACGTCTCCAAACTATGTGGGTGCCGAATGTGTTGCAAATGCCGTCAGCGTGTTCCGACTAGACGGCTTTAACCTCACATCGGACGGTGAATTACTTCCACTTGTCTTGGACAATCTATCGGGCGTAGCTCTAACCGCTGCATTGAACTCATATGTTCAGCGAGCAAAAAGGGGATCGGAAGATGCCGCTCTGATAGCTGGAACGAGCAAGGATCTTCTAGAAGCGACCGCAGCTCATATTTTGACTGAAAGATATGGGTCATATTCAAACGCGAGCAATTTTCCCACATTATTAGGACAGGCGTTCACAGAAATAGGTTTTGCAACGCTGGATAGTTCGACTGACGCCGCTCATACACCGCAGAAACGCATTCAGAAAGCCATGTACGATGCGGCCTGCGCTATTAACACTCTTCGCAATAAACAAGGTACTGGACATGGGCGACCGTGGCTTCCAACGATTACGGATGGAGAGGCAAAGACCGCCATTCAGCTCATGGGAACGATTGCGGAGGCTATGCTCGACGCTCACAAGAAGCAAAGTGGCGTAATAAATTAAGCCGAAGCGGTATAAGACGCTCACGAAGCACAGTACGTCGGTTACGAAGGCGGCGAAGTGCCTCACGAAGCGGTGCAAGTTGGTCACGAAGCGGGTAAAATAGCCCATGAACCCTTACAAGTCGCTCACGAAGCAGTGAAAGTGACTCACGCAGTTCTAACCCCAACCATTCTTTCAGCAACATGTCCCAATTACATAAACGGGACACATCTTGTGTCCCGATTTAGCTAAATAGGACATTGTAATGTTCATATTTAGTTGAAGTGTTATGGAAAATATGTCCTAATTAGCTTAAATGGGACATTTAATGTGTCCCTTCAGGTGTTGAATGTCAAAGGGACTAAAAAAAGCAAAACTTGAAGCACTAATCCTAGAATTGCTGGGCGATATTTCGGAGGTTAGCGTCAGTTCCATCGCGTTGGCTGCAGGAGTTTCCAAAGATGGGGAGGCTGAAAGAAAAGCGATCGGCAGGGCATTTGCTTCGCTGACAAAGCAAGGTCTTATTGAGCCAAAAGGAGCAGGAAGATCGCGGGTTTATGTTTTAAAGGAACAAAGTAGACCGAAAAATAAAACGGAGCCTACAGATAGCTTACCCGAACAGGAAATTGAGCTTTCGTCTAAAGCAAAGCGGCTCTTGGAATACATTTCCAAACCACTTACCGCACGTATTCCGGTCAGCTACGATCAGGAATTTCTTCGAGCATACGAGCCGAATAAGACGTTTTACCTCACAACAGAACAGAGAGGCGAACTAAACAAGATCGGACAGGTCGAGGCGGTCGTGCGTCTGGCGGGGACGTACGCGAGAAACATATTAAATCGTCTGCTAATCGATCTTTCGTGGAACTCGAGCCGGCTTGAGGGAAATACCTATTCGCTGCTTGAGACCAAGCGGCTGATCGAGCTTGGCGAAGCGGCGACCGGAAAAGACTTGGCCGAAGCCCAGATGATCCTCAATCACAAAGCTGCTATCGAATACATTGTCGAATCGGCGGAAGAGGAACGGATCACATCGCACGAAGTATGCAGCATTCACGCTCTGTTGTCCGAAGATCTCCTCGGCGATCCGTCGGCTTCCGGTCGTTTGCGGACCATTTCAGTCGGGATCGTGGGCACCACTTACATTCCGCTCGAAAGTCCGCAATTGATCCGCGACTGTTTCGATCTGTTCATCGAGAAAGTGAACAAAATAGACGATCCGTTCGAGCAGTCTCTATTTTCCATCGTGCATTTATCATATTTGCAGGCTTTTGAAGATGTGAATAAGCGAACCGCACGTCTCGTCGCGAATATTCCCTTGATACGAAAGAATCTCAAGCCGCTTTCGTTTACCGATGTGCAACAGTCCACGTATGTTGCTGCGCTGCTCGGAGTTTACGAGCGAAATAATATTAGCCTCATCCGCGACCTCTACGTCTGGGCTTACACGCGTTCGTCGCAAAAATATACTGCGATCCAACAATCTTTGGGTGAGCCTAACGCACTAAAACTGAAACACAGAACCGCGATTTATGAAGTTGTGCGGTCTTTGATCCTCGACCGAATTCCGGGACCAGACCTTGTGCAGAGAATAAGAGAGTCGATTAAGACGGGCAGCATTCCCGAGGCCGATCAAGCGGCTGTTTTCAATCTCGTAGAAACTGAGTTCCTCAATCTGCACGAGGGAAACATAGCACGATTCAAAGTCTTGCCAAGCGAGTTCCAAGCATGGAAAATATTGCAAGAGGAAATAAGAGCATGACACAAGCAAAAAATACAATTTGTCTTTGGTACGACAAGGACGCAGAGGAAGCGGCGCGGTTTTATGCAGAGACGTTTCCCGATTCGTCGGTTGAGGCGGTGCATAAGGCTCCTGGGGACTATCCTTCGGGCAAGGAGGTGATGTGCTCACGGTGGATTTCACCGTGGCGGGAATTCCGTGCATGGGCCTTAATGGCGGACCGATGTTCAAGCATAGCGAGGCATTCTCATTCCAGATCGCGACCAAAGATCAGGAAGAGACCGACCGCTATTGGAATGCAATCGTCGGCAACGGCGGCCAGGAGAGCATGTGCGGCTGGTGCAAGGACAAGTGGGGCATCTCGTGGCAGATCACGCCGCGCGTGCTGACGGATGCGATGGCTGCCGGCGGCGCCGAAGCCAAGCGCGCGTTCGAGGCGATGATGACGATGAAGAAGATCGACGTC
>CADEEU010000296.1 GCA_902826385.1 uncultured Acidobacteriota bacterium
CTCACCGGATACACGGACACCAACGATCTTGTCGACGCGATCAACTCCGGCGTCGTTTACAAATATCTCACCAAACCCTGGATAAACGAAGAGCTTCAGCAGACGGTAAAGCGTGCGTTGCAGCACTATGAGACCGTCAAGGCCCAGCGTCAGCTCCAGCTTCACGCCGAACGGCTGCGTGACCGGCTGCGGGCAACAAAAGAAGGATTTATCGACGTCGTGATGAAGATGCTCGACACGAAGATCCCGCGTTCCGCTGAACACGCCGACCGGACTTCCATGTACGCCATTGCGATGGCCGAAAAGTTAAGGATGGAGCGCCCGGACATCAAAAAGCTGGCGCTTGCCGCGAAGCTCTCCGAAGCGGCACTTTTTTGGATTCCGGCCAATGTGATCGTGAAGCAAACCCGGCTGACGCCCCAGGAAGAACAGATCGTGAAAGCAAATCTGGACGGCGGTCTTGAAATGCTGGAAAAGGTGCCGGATTTTGAAGAGATCGTAGATATTCTAAGGTTTCAATTCGAAAGATTCGACGGCACAGGAACGCCCCTCGGCTTCACCGGCGAGCACATTCCATTGAGTGCCCGCGTGATAGCCATAGCCGGTGCCTACGATAATTTGCGTAACCCGCGAACAGAATCGGCGATGATGGAGCACGAAGACGCCATTCGATTGCTTCGTTACGAGGCCGGCGGCAAGTTCGATCCCGTCCTGATCGAAGTGCTGGCGGAGGTCTGTGAGGTTTCGGAAGACGTGGCGGCATTTGATATGTTGAGCCTGACATTTGCCTGAAAGCGAGGCCAGGTTCTCTGAGAACAATTTCTGTGACAGGCCGTGGTGAGGCGTGACGAACCGCGGCCGGATTTCTTATTTCCGCACAATTTACTTTACCTTTTGGAATTTTCGCTTTAGAATCGCATTTAAACTGGTATCGGCCCTTGCGCAAATAAATTCTTGGGGCCGGTGCAACCGGCTTCGGGAGGTGCGTCATCATACCTAGCGACGATTTTCTAAATTCCGGCAACTTTAGGGGAGTAAGCATGGATTCAACCTCAGCGGCGATCGAGCAGGATCTTCCGTTTGGTTACGAAAACAGCCTTGAACTGTCTGTCGTTCAGGCTCCGGCCGTTTCCGGATTTTTCGATGCCTCGTCGCCGGACCTCGATCTTTGCAGGCTGGCGGCGGACGGAAACATCGCCGCGTTCGAGCTTATCTACCAGCGCTACCACCGCCGCACCTACAGCCTGACGCTTCGGATGACCAACAGCCAGACCGAAGCCGAAGACCTTACTCAGGAAGTTTTCATCCAGTTATTTAGAAAGATCGGCAGTTTTCGGGGCGATTCGGCGTTCTCGACCTGGCTTCACCGTCTGACCGTGAACCAGGTGCTGATGCATTTCCGTCGGCGGAGCGTCAAAAACGAAAAAACGTCGGACGACGGCGAAATGCCTGAACAGACCGTTGCCGGATCGGCAAATCCGCGTAAAATGCAGGTCGTCGACCGCATTGCTCTCAAGAATGCGATAGCCGAGCTTCCGAACGGTTACCGCAATGTGTTCGTTCTTCACGATGTCGAAGGCTACGAGCACGAAGAAGTGGCCCGAATGCTGAAGATTTCGGTCGGAACATCGAAATCTCAGCTGCACAAAGCCCGCCTGAAACTGCGTGGCCTCCTGATCAAGCAAAACGAGCAAAAATCTTCTGCTTAACAGGCAACCATCGCCCTTATCGTTTAATCTATCTAGTTTGAATATGCACGAGTGGAGTGACCCGAAACCGCACCGCTTAGGATGGGCGCGGTAAAGCTGTGCAGATTCGGTGAAAATGACCTGCGACGATTGCCAACTGAATATAAGCCTTTATCTCGACAACGAGCTTGCCGCTGACGCGGCTGCATCGGTCGATGCTCACCTGTCACTTTGTCCCGAGTGTGCCAAAATATACGAAGATTTTGCCGTTATTCTCGATTCATGCAAGCTCGACCTGCCGGCCGAACCTCTGCCTCCGAACTCGCAGGCCCTTTGGTGCAGGATCAACAATATTATCGAAAGCGAGACGGTCGCCGCTCCGAAGGCTGAAGAAAAGCCGAGAGGCTGGTTGTCGCGCGGATTTTCGTTCTCTCAAGTAGCGTCGGCCGTGGTCGGCATTGCGTTGATCAGCTCGCTTTTGACGATCGTCGGCGTGAAAAACTATTTCGAGCCAAGCGGTGAGGATTACACGTCCCGCTCGCCGGCGACTCAGACGACCTTTGAGAAAGTATTGAGCAAGGTCGGCCTGATCGAAACGCCGCAGCAGGCCCGCGTCAAGCGGTTCAAGGAACAGGAAGCCGCGATCGATTACTGGAACAAACGCGTCCAGGCCCGACGGGTACAGTGGGACACCCGAATGCGGGATGCGTTCGACCGCAATCTAAACGAGATAGACCAGGCGGTGACGGAATATACGATGATTCTGGAAAAAGACCCGCAGGACGATCTTTCAGGCGAAATGCTCGATTCGGCATTGAATGAAAAAATGAATCTTCTTAGAGCATTTTCAGAGTTGTAGTGGCAAAATTTATCGATGGCCCGTAGTATTTCTAATTTTTCGCGCAAAATGAAAGCCCGAAGAACTACGATTCTGATCTTGATGAACGTAGTTCTTTTCTTTGCCGTGTCCGCAAACGACGCGGCGGGCCAAAAGCGCTTTTCGCGTACTTATCCGGCGACAAAGAACGTCCGCCTGCAGTTGCTGAACCGTTCCGGCACGATCGAGGTTCAGGGTTGGGACCGGCAGGAGATCAGCATCTCCGCATATCTGGAGGCACCAGCCGCGAACGTGGTCCCGCAAAGCCTGAGCGGGACGATTGTTATGGACCTGGTCAAGGAAAATCAAGGCCGGAACGTCGGCAACGTTAATTTTCAGATACGCGTCCCGCGTGCTTCGGTCGTCGATATCGAAACCAGGATCGGCAACCTTAGCGTCACGAATATCAACGGCGGTCTGGTACGTGCGATCATCACCACGGAAGGCGACATCACGTTGACGAACATTTCCGCGATTGCAGTGGACGCTCAGAACGGAATTGGCGACATATTTTTCGATGGCGAACTGCGGACAGGCGGACAGTATCGTTTTACGTCGATGAAGGGCAGCATAAACCTTCGCATACCATTCGAATCGTCCTTTAAGCTCGTCGCCACCGCTCCGTCGACCCGTAATATCGATCTTGGACCGTTTCGTGGTACGAACATGCGGTTTTTCAGCGACGGACGCCGCGTGGCCGGACAGGCCGGAGAAGGAGCTTCGACACTGACCGTCACCAACCAGCGCGGCGCCATTTCGTTCATCAGACGATGATTTAAAAAGATTGACCCCGCTTACCGCCCAGCCTTAGAATAAAGAAGGCCTCGCTCTCTCGACCGCATAACCAACCAAAAAATCATGAGATCAATTATGAAAGCCTTTGCAATATTCGCCGGCGTTTTTCTGCTTTTTATCACATCGGCTTCTGCACAGGTTTCGCCTTCGGTAAAACGCACGACATATAAAACCGACTCATTCGATTTCGGTCCCGGCGGAACGCTTGCGATAACGGGGGCTCCAAACGGTTCGATCCGTATAGAAGGCTGGAATGAAAACAAGATCCAGATCGATGCCGAGATAGAAATTTCGGCCGGAACCGAGGCTGAACTCGATCAGATAGCCAAAGTGACTGGCTTTGTCCTCGAAGAAAGCATGGGCCGCACGGGTATTCTAAGTGTCGGCACCCATGATAAAAGCTACCTGAAAAAGGTGGCGAAAAAGTTTCCGAAAACTTTGCTCGGCCTGCCGTTCAAGATCGATTATGTAATAAAAGTTCCGCGTTACTCTGATCTTCAAATCGACGGCGGCAAGGGCGATCTTCTTGTTGCGGGTGTCGAAGGGACGATGAAGATCAACTTTCTCGATTCGAACGCCAAACTCGATTTGGTCGGCGGCGGGGTCGTGGCGACGTTCGGCGGCGGTAAAGTGGACATAACCGTCCCGACCCGAAGCTGGCGCGGCCGTTTTGCCGACATTTCGCTCGCATCCGGCGTGATGAACGTAAGCCTGCCCCCCAGTCTGAACGCCGAGGTCGATGCCAGCATTCTGAGAACGGGCAAGATCGACAACACCTACGTCGGGTTCAAACCAAAAACGCGTAAGGACGTGTTCACCGAAAAACTGATCGCCGCCAAATCCGGCGTCGGCGGCACACCGTTGAAATTTACGGTTGGCGATGGAAGCCTGAATATCGCGCAAACTGCAAAAACACAATAGGACTTAGCCATTGTTCCACAGCTTGGAATTTAGGTCTTGAAGGTGATAAGTTTTAATCTCTTATCACCTTTTTTTGTATGACCATCAAATCAGATATCTGGCTTCGCCGGATGGCGGACGAACACGGGATGATCGATCCGTTTTTGCCCGAACTTGTTCGCGAAACGAACGGAAACCGGATCATTTCGGCAGGGGCTTCGAGCTATGGCTACGACATGAGGCTTGCGGACGACGGCTTCCGTATTTTTTCATCCGTGCACGGCAAAGAGATCGACCCAAAGCGGTTCGATGAG
>CADEEU010000297.1 GCA_902826385.1 uncultured Acidobacteriota bacterium
TACCGAAGGAATATATGGAGAAGATGCCTATCTGACGTCGCGGATGAGGGTATCTGATGTTAAGGCAATTCAGGGAAAAGCGACATACGTTCAACCCGCTATCGATAGTAATCATGTTATTGCCACCGGAAAACACTTTGCGGGACACGGCCAACCCGAAAACGGAACGAACATTGGTCCGCTGAATATGTCGGAAAGGCTTCTCCGCGAAACTCACTTTGCTCCGTTCGAGGCGGCGGTGAAAGAGGCAAATGTATTCAGCATAATGCCGGCGTATCACGAGATTGACGGCATTCCCGTTCATGCGAACAAGTGGATGATAGATTCCGTTCTGCGAAAAGAATGGGGATTTCAAGGTACCTTGGTCTCCGATTATTATGCAATGACAGAAATAATGGGGCGTCATCACGTCGCTGCTGACACCGCGGACGCCGCCAAGCAGTCGCTTGAAGCAGGATTGGATATTGAATTACCTGATCCGAGCGTAAATAAGACTCTCGTGGAACAAGTAAAAGCCGGCAAGATCCCCGAGGGTTTAGTGGATCAGGCTGTCTCCAGGATTCTTTACCAAAAATTCCAGCTTGGCCTTTTTGAGAATCCTTACGTCGATCCAGATAAGGCTCAGCAGTTAACTGATACGGCTGAAGACCGAGAACTGGCTGCCGAGACCGCTCGCCGTTCGATCGTTTTGCTGAAAAATCAGAACAATACGTTGCCGCTCGACAGAAAAAAACTTCGCTCGATCGCCGTGATCGGCCCAAATGCCGATCGCGCTCACCTCGGGGGTTACACAGACCCTAATCCGCCTCGGACGGTCAGCATTCTCGACGGTATAAAAAACAAGCTTGGAACCGGGATTACGGTAAATTACGCCGAGGGCGTCAAGATCACAAAGGAAGGCGGCAACTGGTTCGGCGATACGGCGACACCAAATGATGCCGCGAGCGATCAGAGATTGATCGACGAAGCAGTTAAAACCGCCGCATCATCCGACGCCGTAGTTCTGGTTATCGGCGGAAATGAGGATACCAATAAAGAAGCGTGGGCTGAAAATCACCTTGGCGACCGCGATTCGCTCGAACTCTTCGGACGGCAGAATGACCTTGTCAGGGCCATCATTGCCACCAAAAAACCGACCGTCGTATTCCTAATAAATTCCGGGCCACTGGCAATCAACTACGTAGCGGAAAATGTACCAGCCATCCTCGAAGGCTTTTATCTTGGTGAAGAAACCGGTACAGCCGCCGCCGATGTTCTATTTGGCGACTACAACCCAGGCGGCAAATTGACAGTTTCTTTCCCTCGATGGGTCGGACAGCTGCCAATCTATTACAACCGGAAGCCCACCTCGAGACGGGGCTATGTACTTTCTTCGACGGAGCCACTTTATCCTTTCGGCTTCGGCTTAAGTTACACAACCTTCAAATATTCGAACTTGAAGGTAACCAGGCCGCAGATAGGGACGAATGGGGAAACCACGGTGACCGTCGATATTAAGAACACGGGCAAGGTCCGCGGAGACGAAGTCGCTCAAATGTATATTCGTGACGATGTCAGTTCTGTAACGCGACCGTTAAAAGAGCTTAAAGACTTCGCTCGAGTCTCTATCGAGCCGGGTGCCACGAGGACCGTAACGTTTAACGTCACACCCGCGAAGTTGGCTCTTTACAATCGTGAAATGAAACGTGTTGTCGAACCGGGGACATTTCAGATCATGGTTGGGGGAAGTTCCATGGATCTTATCTCAGCGAAACTAGAAGTCAAATGAATTTTCTCGTTATAGATTTTGGCAGGTGAGTCTTGCGCGCCGTTTTGACCGATGAGGTCGGGACGCCCGTCGGCGCCGGAGATTGGAAGTCAGTGGACGAGGCGTGTGAAAGCTCGAACCGCGTGGCTGAAACGGTAGGACCGGACGCGGGATCGGTTCTGATGTTGGCAGTTCTTCGATACCTTTAAATTACTTCATTCAGCTCTGGCTTCGGCGATGAAAATTATTGGAGAAGCCCAAGCTTAGGGAGATCAGTAAAACTATGAGCAACGACAAATACACCCCGAAACCGGAACACAAGTTCACTTTTGGACTTTGGACCGTCGGCAACCGCGGAGCCGATCCGTTTGGAACGCAGGTTCGAGCCAAGCTTTCGTCGGTCGAGATCGTCGAGATGCTGGCCGAGGTCGGAGCATATGGTGTGAATTTTCACGACAACGATCTTGTCCCGATCGACGCTACCGCGGCGGAACGAGACACTATCGTCCGGGATTTCAAAAGGGCCTGCGACGACAACAATATCAAGGTCCCGATGGCGACCGTCAATCTCTTTTACGAACCGATCTTTCGGGACGGAGCCTTCACTGCGAACGACTCGAGAGTAAGAGGGTATGCGGTTCAAAAGACGATGCGCGCTATGGACCTGGGTGCGGAATTCGGTGCCGAAACTTTCGTGCTGTGGGGTGGACGAGAAGGTGTTGAGACGGACGCTTGCCGCAAAACGACCGACGCGATCAAGCGTTTTCGTGAAGCTCTCGATTACCTCTGCGAATACAGCAAGTCGCAGAATTACGGTTACAAGATCGCCCTCGAAGCAAAACCGAATGAGCCGAGGGCAGACATCTATTTCCCGACGACGGGAGCGTACCTTGCCTTTATCGAGACTCTCGAAAACAAAGAAATGGTCGGCGTAAACCCTGAGGTCGCGCACGAACAAATGCCAGGACTGAATATGTCGCACGCCGTTGCCCAGGCTTGGGAAGCCGGAAAGCTGTTTCACATCGACCTGAACGATCAGGTGCCAGGACGATACGACCAGGACCTGCGGTTTGGTTCGGTCAGCCCGAAACAGTCTTTTTGGCTGGTCAAGTTCCTTGAAGATGTTGGATATTCAGGCATGCGTCACTTTGATGCACATGCCTACCGCACCGAGGACTATGACGGTGTCAGGGATTTTGCCCGCGGGTGCATGAAGACCTATTTAATTTTAAAGGACAAAGCGAAGCGCTGGAATAGCCACAAAGAGATCGGATCGATATTGGCCGAGAACGAAGAAACAAACAATGACAATCAAGTTGGAAAATTTAGCCAGAACGGGGCAAATTCACTGCTCTCAAAACAATTCGACCGAACCGAGATCGCTTCGAAAGGCTTAAAGTACGAACGCCTCGATCAGCTGACTATGGATATTCTTTTCGGCGTCGACTAATCACAGACGGCTTGGTCGTCAACATGCGGACGAAATCGGGAACTAACGAATTTCACGGCCAGGCATGGGAATATACCCGCAACGCCACTTTGAATGCACGTAATTTCCTTTCGGCCATACGGGTACCGCAAACGTCCAAAGCGGCTTTTCAATCCTGCTGAACATTGCACGCTAGTTTTCGGACTGCTAGTAATACGGTCGGTGCAAACCTGAGGCTGGGTGAGCAGAACTAACGTGTTAAAGGGATCATTTTGGAGCAGATTCTCATCTGTGATGCTTCAACCAGAATTAGATTTTCTGGCAGGATCTGGCAGGATTTACTTTCCCTCACATGGTGTTTCTTTCGGCAATGTTCGGACATTCTAGTTGTTAATAGTCAATAAACATCGGCATTTCTAGTGAATTGGAAGCCGAGTCCTATCCGTTCGCAATGCCGAGGCCAGGAGTTCGATCCTCCTCATCTCCACCAACGAATATCAGAAGGCGGGCCGGTCGGCTCGTCTTTTTCTTTTTTTTAAACTTGACGAAAGTGGCGATTGATGTCGGTGAAGTCCGGTAAGAGCGACCTCGGCTGCCAGCCAGAAAGAAAAACTTGCTTCGTGCCGCGTTTCCGTGTTATTTTCTTGGCAAAGTTCACTTAACTTCTCTTCACGAAAATTTTGCAGGCGACGGGCACCAAACCACGTCGCTTTACTTTCCTGAAAGAGGTTGTACATCAGAAAACCGCCGCTTGAAATGAAATAGCGGCATTTTTGTTGATTGGCATTCGCGATGAACCGCACCCGCGAACCCGAGATGATCGGAGGCATATAATGATTTCACCCCAAGCACACTCGTTCTTTAAATCTTCAATCATGGCCGTTCTGGCCGTGTTTGTTTTTATCTGCTGCTTTGGCGACACGGGCATTGCGGCTGAATCTTGTCGACTGCCTGATCCACGGTTGCTGTCACCGATCGTGACGAACGAGTATTCCAAAAATCCCTTCTCATCGCTCGGTCAGATCGGATCTTTTTCGCTCAGGCGTGATCAAGCCGATTACCCGACGTTTGGATCTGCCGGCGGCCCAGAGCTTTCGATAGACGACGTAACGCAGCTTGAGGGCAACTCTCAGAATGTGCTGATCTTTACCGTCCTGTTAAGCCAGCCCTCGGAGCAAACCGTGATGGTAAACTACGCGACGGAAAACGGGACCGCGACGGCCCCTTCTGACTACCAGTCAGCGGTCGGCATGGTGACTTTCGAACCGGGCGAAACTTTCAGGCTAATTTCAATTCCAACGGTCGGCGACACTACACCTGAAGCGGACGAAACTTTCACCGTGACTTTAAGCGAGCCGATAAATGCAGGTATAGATGTCGAACTCGGCACCG
>CADEEU010000298.1 GCA_902826385.1 uncultured Acidobacteriota bacterium
GATCTCGTAGCCCTGCCCCCATACACCGAGCACAAGCCGCGTGCGCTGCTGATGGCGGCGGCGAACGGCGTTCCTCTCATAGCCTAGCCTGCCTGCGGAGTAAGAGACGTTTCACGTATCGAGCTTGTCGAGCCGGCCCATATCGCTGGGCTCCGTCAACGAATACTTCACTCTTTTGCAACCAAATTTCCTGCACTTCGTGCAACTATTTGAACGTTTCGCTTCTCAAAGGTACAGGAAAAATTATCTGACCCACACGGAGTATTACCTTGCAAACCCTTGTAAAAATTCTGTTTATCGTCGCAGTCGCCGGCTCATTCGTTATGGCTCAACCTCCTGAACCATCTGAAAACCGCCTTTTCGAACGAGTTTACCTTGCAAAGGACGACGGGACCGGAAAGCCCGGAGCGGCCGCAACAGAGTTTGCTCCCGCCGATATACCGATCCATTGCGTCGTCGAGTTGAGCAACGCACATTCCGTCACCGTGAAGATGGACCTGGTCGTGGTAAACGTCAACGGTGTCCGGCCCGAGACCAAGGTTGTATCGACCAGCTACACGACTAAAGACTTGCAGAACCAGGTATTTTTTCACGGCCGGCCGCACGGCCGCTGGATAGCCGGCACATATCGGGCCGACATATACATCGACGGCAATCTTGTCGGCAGGTACCCATTTACGGTCAAAGGAACATTGGGGCCGGCAAAGCCGTCAATGAACTTTCAACCCAAACAGCCGAAGCAGCCCGTCAAGCCGCGCTCCGCGACGGCAAAGCGAACGTGACGATTGAAAAATAGCCTTACGGAAGAAAACAAAATGCCCGCGGAAAATTTCCACGGGCATATTCTTTTGACCTTGCGAATTTGGTGCTTACCAGCGATTCGGGCTTCCGCCGAAGTCGTTGTTGCGACCGCCGCCGCCACCGTAACCGCCGCCACCGCCGCCATAACCACCACGGCCACCGCCGTAGCCGCCACGACCGCCGCCGCCGCGGCTTTCCTGCGGCTTGGCTTCGTTGACCTTCAGTTCGCGTCCGTCCAATTCCTTACCGTTGAATTCTTCGATGGCTTTTTCGCCTTCTTCCTTCGACGACATTTCCACAAAACCGAACCCGCGTGAGCGGCCCGTTTCACGATCTTCGATGATGTTGGTCGACTCGACCGTTCCTACCTGAGCAAAAAGCTGTTCCAGATCCTGCGTATTCGTTTTGAAGGAAAGATTTCCTACATAGAGTTTCATTGACATAAAAAATTCGTACCTTTTCCCCTCCGGGAAGTTCAAGAGAAGCGTCGAGTCGGAATAATTTTATGTGGAAAACGATCCCGTCCGGGTGCTCAATACTTCGAGCGGCTTCTTTAACCATTATCCAGCCTGCTCTCTCACTACCCAAAAAGACCGTCTTTAGCGAAGCGCATCCTACGATGCGAGAGAAGGACCAACGCCGATTATGATGCACGTTTTATGGGCCAAATGCAAGTCTCTTGCCGTAAGGCCGCGGGCCGGATAATGTCGGGGCTTACAGCATTTAAACCGGTGCAAAGACAACTATGCAGGCCGTCGATTCGTCAAAACCGTAAAGAGAAAACGTGTGTGGTGAAAGTTTGTAGTAGAACCCGATCCAAAGACCGGCTACCATATTTCCGATTTGTAAATACCAGTTGAATTACTTATGAATTGTGCGTAGAATCGCACAATAAATTGTCGTCCCAGTTCACGATTTCAAAATTGATAAATCAGCTTCCATTAAGAAGCACAATTCTTTCGTGTTCGGTTCGTGGAACAGAATGCGATTCGCGATCCTAAATTTTTCGAAAATTACAAGATTAATTGGTCCAACCAATTATACGCCGGAGGTTATTTCAGAATGACTCGATTCATTGTTTTGACGGCTTTGGTTTTATCTGTCTGCTCCGCTACGTTTGCTCAGGCGGGCGGTTCGACGGCCGAGATCCGCGGGCGCATTGCCGACCCGAACGGCGCCGTTGTTCGCGGTGCGACCGTGACCGTAACCGATCCCGAACGCGGTTTTAGCCGCACCGCTACGACCGACGAGCAGGGCGAATATCGCTTTCTGTCGCTGACACCCGGCACTTACCAGATTCGTGTAGAGGCGAGTGGGTTCAGTTCGCAAGTCAAAAACGCCGTGCAGGTAACGGTTGGACAGACCGCCGACCAGAATTTTTCGCTCCAGATCGGCGACGCGACAGCGACGGTTGAGATATCCGGCGACCCGCCGTTGATCGAAACCGACAGATCGCAGCAATCGACGACGGTAAACGAGCGGTTCATCCGCGAACTTCCGATCGACCGGCGTGATTATCTGACCTTTACCTTGCTTGCACCAGGCGTGGTCGATTCGAACGCGCTTGCCGACAACTCGGACTTCCGGGTCGCACAAACACCGCAAAGCGGCATTTCGTTCTACGGCAATAACGGCCGCGGCAACAGCATCACGGTTGACGGCTCGGAAGCGAACGACCAGGGCGGCGGCGTGCGCTCGACGCTCAGCCAGGAGGCAGTGCAGGAATTTCAAATCAATCGCAGCAACTACAACGCCGAGCTCGGCGGAGCCAGCGGCGGCGTGATCAACATCGTTTCGAAAACGGGCTCGAACCGTTTCAGCGGAAGCGTTTTCGGTTACTTCCGAAACCAGTCGCTGGACGCCGGCGACCCGTTCGCAATTGTGCTCGACGGTAATACGACCACTCGTATCAAACCCGACGCTAACCGTCAGCAATACGGCTTTGCCGTCGGCGGCCCGTTCGTGAAGGACAAATTGTTTTTCTTTGGCGGATATGAAGGATTGCGGCGACGCGAATCGTCAGCCGTGCCGCTGCTGACGGATTTGAATATTTTTCAGCCGACAGCAGGTCAGAGGGCCGTCCTCGCCACTCTTGCAGCCAGTACCGACCCGACGCCCGTACCTTGCGTAACGGGCGTCGCCGTGCCCCGAGCGCAGTGCGCGGCAGTTTTGACCGGAGTTCTTACCGTCGATCAGCCTGTGCAGGACCTGTTCCGAAATAACAGCGGCGTGTTTCCGTTTATTCGGACTCACATTCCGCCTCGTTCCGGTCCGATTATGTCCCGAGTTCTTCTAACAGCTTCTTTGTCAAATATTCTTTCAACGACCGCGAAGAAGCGTTTCAAGCCACGCGTGCACTGCTTGCGTTCTCGCGTTCGAACAATGTGGATGCCCTCGATCACAACCTGACCGGCGGTTGGACGCACATTTTTAATTCGGGCATGACCAACGAACTGCGGCTGCAGTTAAATTACAACGAGCTTTTCGTTACCTCGAACGACCCGAACGGTCCGGAGCTTAACGTCGCCGGTTTCGGTTTTTTCAACCGCGACATTTTTTTGCCGAGTTTTAACTTCGACCGGCGTTACGAGATCGTCGATAACTTTTCGGTCGTCAGCGGAAATCATCGCTTTAAGTTCGGTGGCAGCTTTCTGTTGCGCGACGGATTCTTCGATTCAAAGACATTTTTCAGCGGCCGTTTCGGATTTGGTACTTTGCCGGGAGCTCTTGTCAGCCCACAGCTTGCAACGACGACGGTCAATGCCATCCAGTCTCTGGATCTAGGTTTACCGCAGTCGTATCAGCAAGGCTTCGGTGACGGCATAGTCGGCGGGCAGTTGCCGTACTACTCGGTCTATGGACAGGACACCTGGAAGGCCTTGTCGAATCTCACGCTTAACTACGGCCTGCGGTACGAAGTGGACACGCGACGCGAACCGTTGCGGACGTTTTACGGCAACTGGGGACCGCGGGTAGGTTTCGCCTGGGACCCATTCAAAGAAGGAAAAACTATCGTTCGCGGTGGTTACGGCATGTTCTACGCACAGATACCGTTCGTTATCGATTATGTCGTTCAGTCGCTAAACGAGATCGACGGCGTCAGGCAGATTCCTCAGGTGCTAACCACACTGAATGCCGCCAACCCGCTTGCGGTAAACGGCCCGATAAATATTTTCCGCACGCTGCGGGCACAGGGCGTGATTGGAATTCCCAACACAATACGTACCATTACGCCGGCAGATCTGGCTCAGTTCGGGATTACCGTCTCTCAGACTGGTCCGCGCAACCCTTTGGCTGTCCTTTTCCGCGCCGACCCGACCTATCGCAACCCACGTGCGCAACAGGCGAGCTTTGCCGTCGAGCACGAATTTGCTCCGGGCTTCAGCATGTCGGCGAGTTACGTTTGGGCTCTGACGCAATACATAACGCGGGCCCGCGATATTAATCTCCGCAACCGGCCGATCGGGCCGCGAGGAATTCGTGAGTGGGGTGGCTCTGCCGGCTCCGCACCTTTCGCTCCCGAATGCGTCGCGCCTCCAGCCGGTACGGGCACTCCCGCAAACTGCTTCATTAACCCGCTGCTATTCCAAGAGATGATTTACGAATCCGCCGCGTCGGCGAACTACAACGGTTTGATCATCGAAGGCCAGAAACAGTTCGGAGCAAACTTTGCGATTGCCGGCAATTACACGCTGAGCGAGGCGTTCGACCAGGTCACGGATTACAACAGCGACTTCCGGGCGTTCGACCAGACGTTCGACGATCC
>CADEEU010000299.1 GCA_902826385.1 uncultured Acidobacteriota bacterium
CGCCGACAATAATTGTTGAGGTTCTGTCACCTACGACAGCCTTAACCGATAAACGCGAGAAATGGTTTGCTTATCAGGACATCGAAGGCCTAAAGGAATATGTAATGATCGAGCAGGAAACCGAACGAGCCGAAGTTTACCGTAAGCGGGACGATGGTCTTTGGTCATATCTCGAATTTGAAAAACACGAAGAGATCGACTTCGAGTCGATTGGCTTTAAAATGCCTATGGCCGAGTTGTACGGTTAGACACAGTTGCTTGTCGGATCCCTTCACATTAAGTTTATCGGGTCAATTTCAACTTGAACAATTCTCAAATTTGCTCCGTTTTCTGCGGCGTTCGCCATACCGATATCCAAAACCTCACGAAGCTTTCGTCTGTCCGGGCTTTTTACCAGGATTTGAATCCGATGCTCGCCCTTTAGACGGGATATTGAGGCTGGTGCCGGGCCAAGTATTCTACACGATTTTTCAGAGTTAGCAGCGTCCAAAGCCTCACGCAAAATGCGGGCGGTTTCAGTTGCAACATTCAGGTCTGCCTCCCTTATAAGAAGTGATCCGAGCGCAACATACGGCGGATAGGCCATCCGTTCGCGATACCTGATCTCTTCGTTGAAGAAACTCTCATAGTTCTGATCTACTGCGTGCCTGAGGGCGTAATGCTCGGGATAGTAGGTCTGGATGAGAACCCGTCCGCCCAAGTTCCCGCGTCCGGCACGTCCCGCAACCTGCGTAATCAACTGAAACGTGCGTTCGGCAGAGCGAAAATCCGGCAGGCCCAAACCGGTATCGACTGAAACTACGCCGACGAGCGTTACGTTATGGAAATCGTGGCCCTTGGCGAGCATTTGGGTGCCGACCAGCATGTCTATTTCGCCCCGGTCGAATGCCAGAAGAATTTTCGTTAGCTCACCCTTCCGCGTCATTGTGTCGCGATCTACACGAGCTATTGTTAAGCCGGGAAATTGCTTTTGAAGCTGCATTTCTAACTGTTCGGTCCCACGGCCGATAAAGTATAGAAATTCGCCTTTACAAAACGGACAGGTGTCAGGCACGGCGGCCCGATAACCGCAATAGTGACAAACCAATTTTGGATCGCGTTTGTGATAGGTGAGCGTAATATCGCAATTTTTGCAGCGGAGACTTTCGCCGCAGGAACGGCATAAAACGAACTGAGAAAATCCGCGACGGTTAAGCAGGATGATCGATTGCTCGCCTTTTGCATTCGTTTCGCCTATTGCCTCGGCAAGCCCGGGCGAGATGCTGACGTCTTTGCCGGTAAGGCGAAAAACTTCGCGCATATCGATAAGCTCGGCTTTGGCGAGCGGCCGGTTGCCTATACGATTTTGGAGCTGTAAATACTGATACTTGCCCGACCTTGCGTTTTCGAAAGTTTCCAACGCGGGCGTTGCCGATCCAAGAACAACGACTGCTTTCGCAAGGTTTGCCCGCATCACCGCGGTGTCGCGAGCATTGTAAAAAGGCGATTCGTTTTGTCGATAGGACGCGTCGTGTTCTTCATCTACAACGAAGAGACCGGGATTTTGAAGCGGCGCAAATACAGCCGATCTTGTACCAATTACGACGCGGGCATTTCCCGTGCGAATACGACGCCATTCATCAAACCTTTCGCCGGCGGAAAGATTTGAATGCAGTATCGCAACTTGTTCACCGAAGATCGCACGAAGCCGCCGCGAAAATATAGGTGTTAGCGCGATTTCAGGCACCAGCATCGCCGCGGACTTTCCGGCTTCCAGACACGCCCGCATGGCACGTATGTAAACCTCCGTCTTGCCGCTGCCGGTAACGCCGTGAAGGAGAAATGTCTTGTAGTTCCCATCCGCGACTGATTTTTCTATTGAATCAAGAGCGAAAGCCTGTTCGGAATTCAATTGGATGTTCGCGATCGCCGGCAGTGTCGCTTCTGCCAGCGGATCACGTAAAATCTCAGAGACGATAATTTCTAGAACGCCCCGTTTTGCCAGGGTCATGACCGGAGAGGCACCGGTTTTTGCCCGGTCGAGTATGTCTGTAAACAGCATCTCATCGCCGCTTTCAGCAAAAGCCGCGATTATCCGCGATTGCGTTTCTGTAAGCGGCTTTCCGTCCTCAGGCGCTTTCACCAATAGCCGTACCGCCTTTCGCCGTTTGGGCCTGACCTTGGCCGATTCACTTCGAAAAAAAGCATCTACTGAGTTCGCGATCAACAATGCGCGAACCGCCCTTTGGGTACCGGCGACACCGAACTCCTTCTCGAGACGTTTCTGTTTTGTTTCGGCATTCGTTTCCAGAAATCGCAGGATTTCAGATTTTATACTCGACCTGCCAATATGCTCGGCGATCTCTTTGCGGCCGATTTCGTTTATTGAGAGGACGCGTTCCGACGGCGAATTTATTCCAGACGGAAGCGAGGCCTTGAGCATTTCCCCCCAGGAAGCGGCGTAATAGTCGGCAGCCCAACGTGCAAGATCGAGCACCTCGGCCGTAATCAACGGAATTTCATCCAACAGCTCGAGAGCATCTTTTACATCTGCGTCGTCCAGGTCGAGTTCCGGAGCCAGTTCTTCGCTAAGTCCAACGACGTAGCCCGTAAGGTTTCGCTTGCCGAACGGCACCAGCATGCGCGAACCGACGGCCGCCGCGTCTCTGAAACCGGTCGGTAGCCGGTACGAAAATGTCCGGCGAAGCGGAAGAGGCAAGGCAACGTCGGCGTAGGCGTACTCGGGAAGTTTGGAGCTTTTTGCTTCGATTCTAAAATGATAACCTAATGGAACTTATAGCCAAAAGAGGTGTCTAATAAGCTTAAGGCAAACATCTATGGAATCGTTTCTTGAAGAGAATAATCCGAAAAAGACGGGTATTAACAAAGGGTTGATCGTCGGAGCGATCGTCGGTATCTTGCTCATTGCCGGCGCGATCGCGCTGATATCACTTCAGCCGCCCGCGGAAGATCAAAGGGCCATTATCTTGCGCGATGCTTTCCGCGAGGGCTCACCGGAATTTGCGGCGGTTACAAAAGACATTATTATTTCGACCAACGACAAAACGGTCGAATCGCCGACAGGACTCGGTACAATATCGATGTTCATTGTGGGCAACATACGCAACAAAGGCGAACAAACACTGACGGTGCTGGAAGTAAACGCCGCTGTTATCGATCAACAAAATAACGTGCTGAAGGACAAAAACGTGCTGGTCGTTCCGGAAAGAACGAGCGACCTGGGACCGGGTGAAACTACTCCAGTAACGCTTGCCTTGGAGGGTTTCGACCCAAAGGCCGATAGGGCAAACATCCGCTGGAAAGTAACGGCGCTGAAAACAGCTAACTAACTATCGGCCGATTTGGTTTTTTCGACAAACAACTCCTCGAGCGATTGTTTTACCGGTTGGACCGAAAGCAGTCGTCCTCCATTCTCGCGAACAGCTTTCATCGCAGCATCTATCTGCGATTCCGAACCGACTTCTAAACTAACGCCGTTTGCTTTTTCTTTTACGTTCGCACCGGCCGAAGAGGCAAAATTACTCAAAGCAGCCGCAGAGATTCCCGACACGGTTATTTCGAAAGACTGCTGCTCGGCACCGGTCGCAAGCAGATCGTCAAGCTTACCGGTCGCCGCGAGCTTTCCTCCGCGAAGTATTGCGACTTCATCGCACAATGCCTCAACGTCGGAAAGAATGTGTGTCGACATGAACACGGTCGTCCCGGTCTCCCGCAGCCCGGCGATAAGCTCACGTATCTCGCGGCGGCCCATCGGGTCAAGTCCGCTCATCGGCTCGTCGAGAAATACGATCTTCGGATCGTTCACAAGCGACTGCGCCAACCCGACCCGCTGCAACATACCTTTTGAAAATTTACGAAGCTGCTTGTTCCAGTCTTTCTCCGCAAGCCCGACTTTGGTCAGCAGCTCTGCCGATCTCTCCTTTTGTTTTGTCCCGCTAATGCCGAATATTTCCCCAAAATAGTTCATCAACTCAAACGCCGTCAAATAATCGTAAAAGTAGGGATTCTCCGGGCAGTAACCGATCTGGCTGTGCATTGACACGTCTGAGATATCGTGACCGAGAATTTTTGCCGAACCCGCCGACGGAAACAAAAGCGTCATCAAAATTTTGATCGTCGTCGTCTTTCCGGCGCCATTGCCGCCGAGAAAGCCGAAGATCTGCCCACTCTCGACGGATAGGGAAAGGTCGTAGAGTGCACGGACCTTTTTCTTTCGCCAAAAACCGGTTTCGTAATCTTTAGATAAATTAGATATTTCTATGACCTTTTCCATAGACAAAATTTTCTATTGAATGGGAAGTTTTGTGTTTTCCGGATCGAGCTTTACATCGCACGCGGCCCGGTCGAACAAGTACGGAACTTCGCTTGGGTCGACAAGGTTCCCGGCCGCATCTATACGGAACTGCGATTCTTCCGAAAGACTTATTTGACGAAGAGCGGGAACGATATCCCGCAGGGACGCGGGGCACGTTCCAATTGTTTCCTTAAATTTTTTTAGCA
>CADEEU010000300.1 GCA_902826385.1 uncultured Acidobacteriota bacterium
TATATACGCCGACTACGCCAAAAGCACTGAGGTTCGCAAACAGGCCGCCGAGAACAAACGCACCCGCGGGCGAAAGATCGTGACCACAGACAAAGGTGAGTTCTTTAATCTTACAACGATCTTCAACAAGCTGAACCGCTCGCACTTTAAGGGCAAGCTCCCCAAACCAGTGCTAACGTGGTCCACGCGAAAGACTTACCGTATCCTCGCTCATCACGACGCAACGCATGAGACCATCGTCGTCAGCCGGTCGCTGGATTCTTCAGATGTTCCTGCGTTTGTGGTCGAATACATCGTTTTCCATGAAATGCTGCATATCTATCACCCGACAGTCCACCACAACGGCCGTCGTTACAACCACACGGCAGCCTTCCGGGCCGATGAGGAAAAATTCGAGCACTTTGATGCTGCAGAAAGGTGGATAGAGCAAAACCTGAGGAGACTCAAAAGAAATGCTCGGAAAAAATAACGGTTCTTATTGAAACCGGGAATCAGTTCTCCCTACCCAACTGAGCAATGATTAGCCCGATCAGACCAAAGTCCGATACCGTACGCCGCTCCATTCCATTTTGATTGAAACGCGTTTCGGTCGTGTACGTCAGAAATAGTGAGGTATTTTCGCCCTTCTTTTCTGAAAGTACCGATACAAGATCGGCCTCCTTGTCGGACTGAGTGCCGATTGTTACGACGGCAGCGGTGGATGATTGTAATAAGTTGCCAGCCGGGTTTTCGTTGGGACGATAAGCTCCAGTGCATTTTGCTACCGCGTCAGCGTCGCCCAGGACGAGGGTTTTTGTTTCCGTTCTAATCGCAGCCGCGAGTTCGGAGTCGTCGGATATCCAGTGCTCATCGAAGTCGGCAGCAGGCGTTTCGGACTTTGACGGTTTCGAGACATTTAGCTCTTTCGCGAGCGAGTTTTTGAGCTTATCAATATCTTTAAGTTGAGCGATTACAGCAACTTCATCGCCGCTTTCGTCAAACCTCACGGTTTGCAGATTTCCGGTCACGTTGCTCAGAAACAGCTCCGGGTCTTCAATGCCATAGGGTTCGAACAGGGAGGACGAGAAAGCGGTTAAGAGATTTCCGCTAACCTCGTCCGTTTTTGTTCTGCTTGTTAGAAGCAGGCTGCGCCAAGCGATGTGCAAGTCTCTGATTTTGTAGCGCGTGGTCGAGACGAATTCTTTCAAAACGAAGCGGTCGATGCCGGTTTCGGCAGCTGCTTCGGGAACAATAGTTTCGCTCAAAACTTTAGAGATATCAGGTGACAGATGCACCCTGTAACTATCCGCTAAACGGCCGTTTTCGGACCGAGAGGCCGTCCACGTCATTTCTAAAACCGAACCGCGGGCTACCTCAGGCAGAACGCGGGCAATAAAGCTCTTAACTTCATCGTCCTCGCTTGCGGACATTGCGACCGAGACTCCCGCAATGTTGGCGATCTGATCGACTCCGTCCTTCGAAACATAGCCCGAAGCGAGCGAGTCAGGCGGAAGCGTCGAAACCCGCTGGTTTTTCGCGATGCTGTCGCCTTCACCATTGCGGACGGCTACGCAACGATCGATCGCCGATTCGTCGTTACCAAAAAGTACCAGGCTGCCGAGAACGAGGGCGAACGCCTTGCGTCCGTCCTGTGCCGTCCAGGTGAAATATTTGCCGCCGTGTTTGTCGGTGGTAACAAGCTCGATCTCACCGTCGTAGATTTCGTTTATGAACTCGCCGAGCTTGTTTTCGGTGAAGCTCAAGGTTTGATAATTCCAGGCATTTGTCTCGGCGACCGCGACGAATTGGGGCTTAAAGTTCAGGACTGCATTATTTTCGGTCGCGGCCTCTTCCAACGTTTGAAAACCCGTGACGGCAACCGAGATCTTCATTCCGTTCAAGGCCGAAAAGTCCGGTACCGCCTTCGCGGCCTGTTTGAAGGCATCATTGTCGGTAACGGTTTTTAACGCGGCCCCGAGGTCGTTTGTCTCCAGATAAACCAGAGCATCGTCTGGAATGACGGTCCGCGGATCGGTCGGCTTCGATCCGCAGGAGAAACCGATTACGACAGAGATGCAGAGGCACAGAGGTAAGATTAGTCGGTCTTTTAGTTTCATAGAAAGCCCTTAGAACATTCCTTTCCTGACTCCGTGACGCTGTGTCTCTGTGGTAACATTCCCAAAACCATGACGAACAATATATTTTCAAAGGATATTTTACAGGGTAAGGTTGCGTTTGTAACCGGCGGTGGTACGGGTATAACCGGCGGAGTTGCAAGAGCGTTTGCGGAGCACGGAGCCAAGCTGGCAATCACCAGCCGAAAAATCGAGAATCTCGAAGCAATGAAGGCCCAGGTCGAAGGTCATGGCGGCAAATGTCTGGCTGTCGCGGCAGACGTTCGTGATTTCGAAGCAGTGCAGAACGCAATCGCGAAAACGGTCGAGCACTACGGCAAAATCGATATCGTCGTCAACGGGGCCGCGGGCAATTTCCTCTGTGCCGCGAACGAGCTTTCGCCAAACGGTTTCGGCACCGTCGTGGACATCGATACAAAAGGTACGTTCAACGTTTGCCGTGCGGCCTTCGAAGCACTTCAACAATCCAAAGGCCAGATACTAAACATCTCGGCCACGCTGCATTATCTCGCGACGCCGATGCAGATTCACGTTTCGGCGGCTAAGGCGGGCGTCGATGCTATCACTCGCAATCTTTCGGTCGAATGGGGACCGCACGGCGTCCGGGTCAACGGCATCGCCCCCGGCCCGATAGAAGACACGGAAGGGATGAAACGCCTCTTGCCCGAACCGCTGAAAGACAAGATCACCAAACGCATTCCGCTCGGTCGTTTCGGCAAGATAGCGGATATCGAAAACGCGGCACTGTTTCTCGCGTCGGATGCCGCAGGCTACATCAACGGCGTCACGCTTGTAGTCGACGGCGGCCAATGGCTGAAGGGCACGAGTTTCGGTTGAACTATTTGACTATCAATGCATAGATCGGGCTTCTTTTTGATTTAGTGGACAGTTTTTTAGTTTACACTTGATAGGTCTGCGTCTTTACTTATCGACAGTCAGGGTCATTTCACTGTCGGTTTCCTTCTTCTTCCCCTCTTCCAGGACAGCGCGAAGGATCATCATTTTTGCCAAAATCCTAACCTCCGAGCGGTCGAAGCGGCTGGCGAGATTTTTTGTCTTTCCAAAATCGGCCTTCGCCAGTGTCCGAAGTGTTGCGTCTGCCATGCCGAGTTCGCTGGTCAGGCCGCGGACCATCTGACCACCGAAGGCACCAACCTGCACCTCGCCTTCGTCGATCATCTCGCCTGCCACGTCGATGAATTCGCCGACTTTGATGAAAGCCGCCAATGTATCATTGGCACGCATTATCGTCTCTTCAAGCAGCGGAAAAGCCTTGTCCGGGTCGGCTTCGGCATAGCCGCTTGCGAGCATCCACGTGAGGATAAAATCCTGGATATTCTTGGGCTGCGGGCTTACGAGGGTTTGAGCTTCCTTCATAATTTCAGCCGCCAATTCTTTGTCGCCCGCTTTTGCGACCACTGCGGCAAGTCCGCTAAGGCCGACGATCTTTTTGTCTTTGCCGGGCGTGGACATCAAAATTTTGCGTACCTGCGAAATTATCTTTTCGCGCTCTTCTTTCGGAAGCTGGTTGTTTGCGAGCTTTCCAACATTCTCCGCCAGCTCTTTTTCGGCCCTTTCGCGTTCGATTCGTTCGCGCTCGGCCCGTGAATTCGAATTACTGCCATTGTAGTTGGCATCTGCCGCTGAATTTGCTGCGCTTGCCGCCGAATTTGCGGCTATTGCTATTGCATTGGCGCTCGTTCCACGGCCGGCGCCTCTAAACTTTGTTCTGATCTGAGCCCCACGCGAAGGGTTGTATTTTTCGATCTCGCTCACATACTGAAGACCCATTCCGCTGTCGCCGTCTTCGCGAAGGACAGCCAGAGCAAGCACGTCGGCCAGGTCTTTAAGCTCGGCCGACGTCAGCATCGGCTTTTTCCCGCCTTCTTTTTGCGAAGATTCGAGCGAGGCTCCGGCAGTGCTCAGGAACGAACTCATGATCCAAAATTTTTCGGGATTGGCACTGTCGCTTTTGATCTTACTCAGAATCGCCTGGGCAAGTTCAGCTCCTTTTTCAGGGTCTTTCTCGTGCACCTTTCTTAGAAGTTCGAGATGCTGATGATTGACCCCTTTTTCTATGGCGGTTTTGGCAAACTGCGAGGCCTTTGCCGCGTTGGTCTTTGCAACCTCGGCCATCAACTGGCCCTCAAAATATTCGTCGCGGGACTCCATCTGCTTTCGAAACGCAGGATTCGAAACCGCCTGCGTACTTTCGAAATAAAACTGAAACGCAAGCTCGGGATCGTGCTCCGCAAGGCTCATTGAGATCTGCTGACGCACCTGAAGAGCGATCTGAAAACGCCGCGAAAGCCGCGACTTGTCGCTAAGGTCCCCGAACAGTCCGCCGCGATATGAATATGGCTGGTCGTCCTCGCCGTCGGGTTC
>CADEEU010000301.1 GCA_902826385.1 uncultured Acidobacteriota bacterium
TTTCTCCGCATCCACAGCAAAAAGCCCTGCTGACGCTCGGCACCGGCGTCGACGCCCGTGTAGAAAAAGGCGCGAAGCAGCCGGCCGTCGCCAAGCAGAATACGCAGCAGCTTGTTGTAATCGATGTCTATGTTATGGAAACGGGCCGCGTGAAAAAGATTGTTGCCGTCAATAAATACCGCTACGCGACCACGATGCCCAAACTTCCAGGAGGAGCTTGTACTCGTGTCGAACTGCATCTTCTTTAAACCTCACAGGATCAAAATGCAGCCTATTTTTTACCGCCGGCAGGCCAAAAGGAAATAGCCTAGATGGAGAGATCTGATAGTTGTTTCAAAAAATCGCGAACAGTTAGTACCTAATCGAATTCCTTCAAATAATAAAAATCAGTTCGTTCAAAAAATAATTTCCGATCAAAATCCCTTCGTAAAAACCGGTATATCAAAAATATGCTCGACTACAGTTTGCCCTGATGCACGGGCGTGGGTCAAGCGATTTCGTTTTCAGTCGTGATAAACTTTCGGTTTGGCTGACCGAAGCGTGTGCAGAACGAAGACGAAAAAAAAATCGACATGGTCGGCGATTTGAAGGTCCGGTCTGAAGATATCGGATTTGACGCCGACCAGATGATTGCCTGCCCGAGGTGCGGAAAATCGAACCCGCCGAACAGGACGAGGTGTTTCTACTGCTCTGCCGAGATCGAGTCCACATTCGCCGGTTCGGGGCCGATCAAACTAAATCTGCGCAGGTTGGAAGGTTGGGAAAACGGTTATAACGTTATTCTTAGAACGCCCGCCGAAAACGTCGATGTCACGGAAGTAGCCAGGCTTTTTGGCGGCGAACCGGACCACGTCGAAAAACTATTGGCCGCTGAGAGTGCCGTTCCGCTTGCACGGCTCGAATCCGAACGTGACGCCGCAATAGCGGAAGAATTTTTGAAAAACCTGGGTTTGAACGTTTGCGTCGTAAGCGACATCGATCTAAAGATCGGTAAACCGAACGTTCGTCTGCGCTCCGTAGAATTTTTGCCCGAAGGTATCACGGCCACGGCGTTCAATACTTCGGAGAAAAGGTCTTTCACCGCGGGCGAAATCACATCGATCGTGACAGGCGTATTGATCGAATCTAAAATCGCGTCGGTAGAAAAGGGTAGAAAGAAAGGTGAAAGAAAGACGATCAGCGAAACGGCCACGGCGTCCGATGATGTGTTGATCGACATATATGACGCGAGCGGCGAACAGGGCTGGCGAATTCAGGCAATGGGTTTTGATTTTTCCGGACTGGGGAAAGATAAAGGGCTGCTCGCGAGTGAGAATATCGGTCTGCTCATCGACAGAATCAAGCAGCATTTTCCGGCGGCGAGATTCGTTGACGATTACCGCGGCATTATGAACTCAATTTCGACCGTTTGGGAGCCGGAAAGCAGAACCGATTTCGGCGGGCTGAAAAAGACCGGTGTTTGGTCGTCCGGCTTTGAAAACGTCGTTCGCACCAGCAACCTCGAACAGTTTTCAAAATACTCCCGTCTGCAGCGAATTCTTCAATGAAAAAAAAGACGCAGAGTCGTTTTGAACGGCCCGATGGGAAAAACATCGGAGCGGGGGCAGAACGCGTTCGGCGTTATCCGGAGAAGGCTGATTCGAACTCAAACGGCGTCATCTTCGGTGTCCTTCCGGTGATCGAAGCACTTCGTGCAAACGCGCGTCGTATCGAGAAGGTCTTGGTCGCAGAAGGTGCCCGGGAAAAGAGACTGAACGAAGTTTTCGAAATCGCGCGTTCGAACGGTGTGATGGTCGACCGCGTCTCGCGTGAGGCGTTGTCGCGTATTACCGGGCCCGACGTCAATCACCAAGGCGTCGCCGCAATCGCCGCGTCCGCTGAGTACACACCGGTTGATCAACTCCTGGACGGAGCGGCCGATCCGGCCCTGTTAGTTGTCCTTGACGGAGTTGAAGATCCGCGTAATTTGGGCGCGGTGCTGCGTACGGCCGAATGCTCCGGGGTGGACGGCGTCATCATTCCGGAACGCCGGGCGGTCGGACTCACGGACACCGTCGCTAAATCCGCCGCCGGTGCGACCGAGCATGTGAAAGTAGCAAAGGTCGCAAACCTTAACCGATTGATCGAAGAGTTGAAGACAAGGAGTATATGGGTCGTAGGCACAAGCGGCGATGCCACGATGGATTACACAGAGTGGGACTGGAAACAGCCGTCCGCGTTGGTGCTGGGCGCCGAAGGAAGCGGCCTGCACCGACTGGTCGCGGAAAATTGCGACATGTTGGTGAAAATCCCGATGTATGGAAAAATAGAATCTTTGAACGTCTCAGTGGCTGCCGGCGTAGTCCTGTTCGAAGCACGCCGGCAGCGGGGAATTTAGGAATTTATGTTTTGTCCCAAATGTGGAACCCAAAATCCTGAAACTGGCAAATTTTGCCGAACCTGCGGCGTCGATCTCGGCAACGTGTCGGCTGTGATGAGCGGCGACCTTCCGGTAAATTTGACCAATGCCGGAACGGCCCATATTCATCACGAGGCAAAACGGCGGAACGATCCCAATGAGGTGTACGGCGATTCGATCAAGAGCATTATTTCGGGTTTGGGGTTTTTGATAGTGGCGATTGCGCTTCTTGTTACAGGTGTTGCAGGCGGAAAAGCATGGTGGTGGGCAATGTTATTCCCGGCGTTTACGTTTTTGGCCAAAGGTATCTCGGATTATCTGAAATCCAGCAAGATGGAAAAAGCCCGCGTCGCGGCAGCCGCTCCACACCCGCCAGCGTTCAACCAGCCTAATGTCAGCCCGGGCCTGCCGCCGTCGATGACAGATTACGTTGCCGTTGACGATTCCCGCTATAAAACCGGCGACCTCGCACCGCCAAGCGTTACCGACAATACGACAAAACATCTGGAAATGAATTCCGAGGGCGAGACTATGACGCTGCCAAAAAAATGAGCGCGCGTCTTGTCGTTTTAGAATATAATTTGCTTTATGACAGTTGTAGAGGCAATCAGTCAAAAAGTGGTGCAGCTACCTCCGAAAGCCCAAGAGGAAGTTCTTGATCTCGTAGAGCATATCGCCTCGCGCTACACTCGTATCGAAGAAGGTAGTAAATCTTCCGTACAAGAAAAGCATCCGCTCGACAAACTTCTGGAGATCAGTATTGAAGGACCGCCCGATCTTGCCGAACGGCATGATTTTTACGCTCACGGCAAACTGGAGGATTGATCACCGCTGGCTTCCCTCAAGCTTTTCATCGATACCTCATATGTATATGCGATTGTCAATACGAATGATCAATGGCACCAGCGCGCGATTAAAAGGCAACGTTCGCTAAGCCGCAGTAAAACTACGCTTGTCACAACCGATTTGATTTTAATAGAGATTGCAGATGGGCTGGCGTCGATCAAATTTCGAAATGAAGGAGTGCGAGTTGTAGAGATGTTAGAAAACAGCCCGTCCGTTGAAGTAATACGCCTCGATTCCGATCTGTATCAACGAGGTTTGAATTTGTATAAAGCCCGGGGTGACAAAGATTGGGGCTTAACGGACTGCATTTCGTTCGTTGCAATGAAAGATCGTGGTATTAGCGACGTTCTTACTTCGGACGAGCATTTCCGGCAAGCGGGATTCAATGCCCTGTTGTTAGACTCTTAGCGGTATCAGATTCTCACTTCTTCCTCAAACTCATCTTGTGCCCGTTCAGGCGTTCGATCATTCGCAGATAACTTTTTGGGAATAGCCTTGAAAGATGGCTGATGGCTCGTGCGTCTTTGCCGATCAATAGTCGCGGGTTTTTGGTTTTGATTGCGCTGACTATGTCGTCGGCTGCTTGTTCGGGAGTAGTTTGAGCGATCTTGTCGAAAAGCTTTGTGCCCTGGTCTTTCCATTCGGCGGGCGTTTCGGCCCCGACTTTTGAGTTGCGGACGATGTTTGTTCTGACGCCGCCGGGATGAACGCTGGTTACTGAAATATTGGTTCCGGCCAGCTCGTGCCGCAGACTTTCGGTAAAACCACGCACGGCAAATTTCGACGCGCAGTAAGCGGTCTGTTCCTCCGGTGCGATCAGGCCAAACACACTTGAGATATTTACGATGTGCGCCTCAGCTTCTTTTCGCAGGAGCGGCATAAAAACCTTGCAGCCGTAAACTACTCCCCAAAAGTTAATGCCCATCAGCCATTCGAAATCTTCGATCGAAAGCTGATCGAAGTTGCCGATCAAACCGACTCCGGCATTATTTATGAGGTGCGTGACACGTCCGTGTTTTTCGATAACCTCGTCCGCAAACCGTTGAACCTGATCCAGTTTCGAGACATCGACCAAATAAGAAGAAACGGGCACGCCGGTTTCTTCGATCATCCGCGCGGTTTCAGCCAGACCGGTTTCGTTTATGTCCGAGATCGCAATGCCTGTCACGCCTTCCTTTGCAAAGCGCACGGCGAGAGCTTGCCCGATGCCCGATGCCGCGCCTGTTACTACGGCTATGCTTGTTT
>CADEEU010000302.1 GCA_902826385.1 uncultured Acidobacteriota bacterium
CGTCGGTCCCGGGAATCTTGCTGAGAATTTTCGAGTTCTTGAAGACCGAGATGTAATAATTCACCGCCTCGAGGGCTCCTTTTTCGAACATCAAAAATGTTGTTATTTTTTGCTCTTTCGCCGATTGTTTAGCTTCTGTTGCTGCCATGATTTTTTCCTCCTTTTAATTTTTTTACGCAGCGGCTTTTTCGCTGCTTTCGCCCTCGGTTTTATTCTTGACGACAAACGAATTCAACTCGGCGATCTTGTCTCCGCTGAATCGGTAAATGTCGCAGTACGAATATGTGTTTTCCACGCCCTTTTCTTTCATCGTCATGTTGCCGTAGCAGGCCGCGCGGTCGCCCTCCGAAATGATAGACGTTACGCTGATCTTCGGCGGTTCCATATCACCCATCGATGACATGAACTCCCGAATCGCGTCCTTGCCTTTCTGAAAGTTTTCACCGGCCATCTGCCATTCAATGTCTTCGGCACACAGTGCCAAAAAATCTTCCGGCTTTCCTGCCTCGAACGACGCGTTTGATTTTTCAATTATTTCTTTGTTTTTCGCTGACATATATAATTTCTCCTTTTTTCCTCTGCCGGTTATCCGACTATTGATTCACCTGTTCGCCTGTGGGAAAGTGGATCATCCAATTCACTCCGAATTTATCCGCAAACGAACCGAAATAGGCACCCCAGAATTGATCCGCCATTGGCGTCTCGACCTTTCCGCCTTTGGAAAGAGCGTCAAATAACTTATCCGCTTCGTCTTTGCTGTCCGGTGTGATCATGATCTGAACATTGTTGCCGACGGCCAATTTAATTCCGAAGCCTTCGACAACGTCTGAGCCGTTCAAAAAACCGTCCTTCATGGGCAGTGTGACGTACATCACTTTGTTGCCGTCTTCCTCAGAGAGATTTCCGCCGTCGGGCATATCTTTGAACCGCATGATTCCGCCCATGAACTCGCTGCCAAAAACGGACTTATAAAAATTAAAGGCTTCTTCGGCATTGCCGTCGAAATATAAGTAGGGGTCTAATTTTGCCATTTTCTCTCCTTTTTTATCTATCGTGCCTTGCGAAGCATCGGCCGCAGAACCGGCGAGCTGCCGGACTGTATCTCGCCGATGACTTCAAAGCCGTGTCGTTCGTATAAAGAAATGTTTCTTGGATTGGAAGATTCAAGATACGCTATCAAATGATCGCGGTCACACACTTCGAGTGCGTGTTTCATCAAACCGGAGCCGACGCCGTTTCCCTGCTGCGAAGGATCGACGCCGATCATCGGCAGATACCAGTGGGGCTCTTTGGGATGAAACTTGTCCATCTGTTCAAAAACGCTGAACATGTCATTTTTGATTTCCTCCGGTGCTGTTTTTTCAACCAGCCCGATCATCGTCTCTTCGTCGGGACCGATTCCAGGCGGCAGCCACAATGCCGCTCCGGCGTAACCGTCGGCAAAATATGCTGTTCCTTTTGCAAATGCTTCGCCGCCGAATGCCTTCGCAAGCGTCGGAAAAATCTCCAGATACTTTGCCGGATCGGCAAACGACCACCGCGCCATCGGGTCGGTGCTGAAGGCGAGCGTCAGCACCGCAATCAAGTCCTCTTGGTCCGAATCGGCAGCCGCTCTTATAGTTCTACTTTTCATCTTCGTGCTTCCTGGTTTTCTTCGATCACCGATAAAATGTTACCGGCCGGATCCCTGAACCAGGCGATATTCGGGCCTTGATTCTGCTTTTTGCCCCAATAAATGCCCTTCTCGTCCGTCTTCATAGGTTCGTCATAGCTTTCGAATTTTAGTCCTCGGCCTTTAAGATCGTCCACGGCGGCCGCGATATCGGTGACTGTTAGATTCAGCACGGTAAAGGCTGCCGCCTTATGATCGTCTTTCGGATAGATGAAAACCTGTTGTCCGCCTTCGAAATCGAGGCGGAGGCCTTCTTCTTCTTCCGTCACATTCAGGCCCAATTTTTCAGCGTAAAACTCCTTAGCTTTTTCAATGTCGTTAGATGAAAAAGTGCTAAATGCCTTTTTAAACGTTATCTCCTTCTTTTCCGTTGCAGTCTGTGCCATTTTTCCCTCCTATCTGTTCGTTTAACCAGCCCGGAAACCGACAATCGGGCTAAAGTGTCCGCAATCGCGACAAGTCGCTGTCGCCTGACGGGACATTTTTCTATTTCAATAAGCTTGCTTTGTAAATTACAGGCAATTGCCATTCCTCTAAACGCGTTTTCTCACGCCCGCCGATAATGGTTTAAGACAATGCCGCATTCATACGGCGTTGACTCGACAAATTTAAGTTTGGCAGTGCCGTCAAAAATCGTCAGCCCTTCGCCGATAGCTGTCGGATTGGTAAACAGATAGTAATCGTCGATCAGATTCGCTGTCGCCAAACTAGAGACAAAGTCAGCACCACCGTAAACAACGATGTCGCCGCCCTTCCTTTCCTTCAGCTTTTGCACACCATCAACCAAATTATTTTCTATGGCCGTTTGCGCCCATGTCGAATCCTTCAGCGTCCTTGAAAATACCACCTTCGGGGTTTCGACAAATTTTCTGGCCGATTCGTACTGCTCGTCTTCGGGATTCGACATAACATTCGTCCAATGCGAAATAAATCCGTCGGCCGTTTTTCGTCCCAACAGTATCGTGTCTATCGGCGCGGTGAATTCGGTGACGAAATTTTTGAGTTTCTCGTCCCAATTCCAGGTCATCCAATCCAATTCGCCGTTAGGGCCGGCGACAAATCCGTCGATCGACATCTGCATTTGAAGTTTTAGTTTTCGCATTTTCTTGTTCCTTTGCGTTGAATTTTATTTGCTGAGCGGAACCAACGAGCTCAGCCTGATGTCCCGCAGATAGAGCCCGAGCCAGAGAAGCGCGCCGACGATGACCGGAAATAAAATCGGAAACAGCTCCGCGCCCATTCGAACATGTGTTGCGACCGCTCCGCCGAGATATCCGGTCAGGAGAATCGCGCCAAGAACCGCGGTCCTCGGAATTACATATAAAATTGTGATCGCGGTCAGCACGATGCCGAGCGGTATGATCACGCTTTCGGGGTAGCCCAACTCGACCGTAGATTTGACAACGATCTCGGGTTTGAAAAGCTTCATTATTCCGTCCATCAATAAGAAAAGTACGGGCAGGCCGCTGATCACCCGGCCGGCCCAAGTGGCTTTGTTCGTTTCGGAAACTACGCTTATGTTTTCTGCTCCTGCTGTTTGCATTTTTGCTTCCTCCTAAGTCTTGATGACCCTAGAATACAAAACTCACTTGTTAAAAGCAAGTTATTTTTATTGTTTTTTGCAAGTAAGTTTTGCGCGGCAAAGGCAAATCATTTATTTTCAGCTACTTGCAATGAAAAAAAATTCAGAATGTCGTCCGACAACGAGAATTTTAATTGTAAAACACAAGTATTATTGTTTGTCTTTTGCAAGTATGTTAAGGTGTGTTCGTGAGAACCAACGGCTTAAAAGGCAGGCGGTCGGATTGCCCGGTGAATTTCGCGGTGGAAACCCTCGGCGACAAGTGGTCGCTGGTCATCCTGCGTGACATTATCTTTTGGGGCAAGCGAACCTACAGCGAGTTTTTAAGGTCTGATGAAAAGATCGCGACCAATATTCTTGCCGACCGGCTTGAATATTTGGTTGCGGAAGGCCTTATCACAAAATCGCGGCACGAAACGGACAAACGAAAAGATCTTTATACTGTCACGGAAAAAGGCATCGAGCTTGTGCCGATGTTTATCGAGATGATCGCATGGAGCGCTAAAAACGAAGCGTGGCAAACACTGGATCACAGCGGAGCAACCAACGCACAGTTCCGGTTTGTCGAGCGAGCGGTAAAAACAAAAGATAAGACCAAACTGATTGAAGACGTAAAAGAAACCGTCCGACGCGGCGGAAGCGTTTTTGAGGGCGTCGTAAGGCCGAAGCGTCCGGTTCAATAGATAACCTCAAACCTGATTTTCTCTAACAAATAAATCAACCGACTCAACGATTCACCACAATCCCGCGTATAATTGTCGGTATATGTTGGATGGCGAAAAAAGTCCGGCAAGCTCGAGCAGTTTCAATGAGCTGCTGCCATACGCGGCCTGGCTGCTGGCTTTGCTGTCGGTCGCCGGGAGCTTGTTTTTTAGCGAGGTGATGGACCTGCCGCCATGCGTGCTTTGCTGGTACCAGCGCATAGCGATGTATCCGCTTGTTCTTATCATCGGCGTCGGCATCGTGGTCAAGGACGCAAGCTGGAAGATGTACGCGCTTCCGCTTGCTTTGGCGGGACTTGCGATCGCGGTTTACCACAACCTGATTTACTACGGCATCATTCCGGAATCTTTGACACCGTGCACACAAGGCGTTTCGTGTTCCGAGCGGCAGATCGAATGGTTTGGGTTCATCACGATACCAATGATGGGCCTTGCATCGTTTTTGCTGATTTCCGTTTTCATTTTTATTTACAAGGCAAAGAGAAACTCA
>CADEEU010000303.1 GCA_902826385.1 uncultured Acidobacteriota bacterium
TGAACGTCGATCCAAGGTAGCTGCTTTGACCTCTTACATTCTCAGTTGGCGCGGTTCGCGAAACCAGATCTAGGCGTTCCGTTCCGGTTGGACGACCATGACCGAAAGATGCACGCGGCCGAAACATCGTCGAACTCAGTTTGAGTGGCGCGAAAATTTCCCAAGCAAGAATTTCGGTCGGAAGTGGTTCGAGGCCGAGCGTATTAGGACTACGTACGCGTGGGGTAAGTCTTGTGATTATTTCCCCCAAAACGATAAAACCAATATCCGAGTAAACAAACCTAGTCCCCGGCGGGTTTCTTAACTTCTCCTTTTTCAAAGCCGCGAGCATCCCTTCCTGACCGGTCCATTTTTCGCCGAGGTCGAAATCCGGACGGTATCCCGAAGTATGGGTTAGAAGCTGCTGGATGGTGATGCGTTTGGCCTGTTCGTCTTCGATCTCGGGGATGAACTTGCCGACCGTGTCGTTCAGGCGCAGCTTGCCTTGCTCGACGAGGATCATTATCGACGTGGCGGTGGCGATGGGCTTGGTGAGCGATGCCACATCGAAGATCGTATCGACCGTCATCTTCTCCACCGTCGGCACGAGCGAGCGATTGCCGAAGGCTTTGCGGTAAACGATGTTTCCCTTGTGCCCGACGATCACAACTGCTCCGGGCAGTTTTTTGTCGGCGATGTCGGCGTTAATCAAAGCTTCGATCTGGTCCAGCTTCGCCGCGTTCATCCCGACCGACTGCGGTGACGCGACAGGCAAACCTTGTGCAGAAATTTCTGCCGCAGATGAACACAGACAGACGCAGATCAGAAAAAGGCCAAACAAAAGCGCGCGATTCGAACGAATGGAAAATTCTCTTCTAAAAATCATTTTCTGATCTGCGTTAATCCGCGTTAAATCTGCGGCTAATTTTCGTCATCTTCTCGCCTTCAGCCCCTTTTCGCGTTCGGTAAAACTTTCCTTACACAGCCGTACGAATTCCTTCCCGATCGGCGAAAAGTGCCCGCCGCGCAAACGTGCCAGGCCGAGTTCCCACTTAATCTCTGCTCCTTCGATGAACCATGAGATAAGTTTGCCGTCTCTTATTTCCTTTGCGACCGATTTTGCCCCGGCCATGCCGACGCCCATGCCCTCTTCGACCATTTTTGTAATTGCTTCCTGCCGCGACAATTCCATCGAAACGTTGGGCTTTACGTTTGCCGCCTGGAAAAAATCATCGATCATCCGCCGCGTATTTCCGCCGCGTTCGCCGAGGATAAGTTTCTCACCCGCAAGTGTCGCGGCACTGATAAATTTTTCTTTCGCCAGCGGATGCTTCGGATGTGCGATGGCGACGATCTCGTCAGAAAAAAGCGATTCGGTACTGACGTTCAGATTATCGACCGGCAAGGACACGAACGCCGTATCAAGCTCACCGTGCATCATCTTATCGACCAGCTTTTCGCTCGTCCCGGCGGAAACGGAAAGCTCCGCATTCGGAAATTTTTCACGCAGGCCGGCCATTATGTTCGGCAGCTGGTTCATCGCAAATGTGCCCGAAGCCGATCCGATACGCAGCCGGCCGTATTCCGCACCGGCGACCTCGGCGATCTCGGCGAGTGCCGAATCATGCTCTCGCAAAATCTTTCGTGCGCGCTCCAGCAAATATTCGCCCGCCTCGGTCAAAATAACCCTTCGCGGCGTTCGCGTAAACAGCGGCAGCCCGACCTCTTCCTCAAGCTGGCGAATCTGCATAGAAATGGCCGCCTGCGTCACGTTGACGCGACGAGCACCGGCCGTAAAGGTCTTTGCTTCGGCGATTGCGAGAAAGGCTTTCAGCTGTCTGATCTCCATACTTAGTTCACGTAAAAGCGTCTGATTTATGCGTTTTATTCTTCCGGACGACGATACGAGCGTATCACGTTATCTTATTGAATACATAAAATCTGTTAAATTTGATTATATGTCAAGTTTGACTTATGTATAGAGGTTGCTTTTTTAAGAAAATCTGCGGAAATGGCTGAAAAACGGGCAAAACGAAACGGCAGCGGCAAGGCTCATCAGTTGTTTCTGGGCGTTGACGGTGGCGGGACAAAAACGCACATCGCGTTGATTAACCACGCCGGCGCCGTGAAAGCCGAAGGCAACGCGGGCCCGTCAAACCCTTTGCGTGTCGGAGTTGAAACCGCCGTGGCAAATATTTTCAAAGCCGTTAACGAAGCGTGTGACACAGGCAGCGTTTCGCGCGGAGATATCGTCGCCGCCACGCTCGGACTGGCTGGTGTTCGGCGTGCCGACCTTCGCCAGCGCGTTCGCGATAGCTTTGTAAAAGCCGTCGGCGTTAAGAACGCGCTCGTTATAACGGACGCCGAGATCGCTTTGTACGCCACGACGCGGGGCAAGCCCGGCCTAGTTGTAATCGCCGGTACCGGTTCGATCTGCTTGGGTAAGAACGAAAAAGGCGAGATCGCCATCTCCGGCGGCTGGGGACCGCTGGCGGGTGATGAAGGAGGCGGAGTCGGCATTGCGCAAACGGCTCTCCATTCGGTCGCAAAAGCTTCGGACGGACGAGGCATCGCAACCACCTTGAGCAAGCGGGCATCCGAATATTTCAGGGCATCCGGGCCGGAAAATCTGATCGTTGCGATATACTCGCCACAGGTAGATAACACGCGCATCGCCGGTTTTGCCGAGTTCGTGGTCGAGGCTGCAAAGGACGGCGACGCGGTCGCTATGAGCATAATGAACGAAGCCGGAACCGAACTTGGCCTTGCGGCTTGCGCCGTCATCGAAAAACTCAACCTGACAAAGGCAAAGGTCCCGATCGGTTGCGTCGGCAGCGTATTTAAGGCCGGTAAGTTACTTACTAAACCGATGATTTCAACCATCCGCACGGTCGCCCCGAAGGCATTCCTAACCGAACCTGAAATGCCGCCCGCCCACGCCGCGGCCCTGATGGCGATGCTGAACGGAACGGCTGCGACTAACGGACGAGGTCAGAAAGGGGAGCGATAGCGACTGGTTTTTGTTGAGTTGAGGGCTGATGTACGCTCATTCAAACTCGCGTTTCTGCCCGTACAGAAGAATGGTTTCGATTACCGAACAAGAAAATCCCAATACATCTTCGATCGACACCGCATCGACACTCGACGCAGTTCGGCTTATCAACGCCGAGGACAAACTAGTGGCCGAAGCTGTCGAGAAAGTTTTGCTGGACCTTGCCGCGGCGATAGACAGGATTGTCGAGCGGCTTGAAAATGGCGGCAGGCTTTTTTATGTCGGCACCGGGACAAGCGGACGGCTTGGTGTGCTGGACGCTTCTGAGATTCCTCCGACCTACGGTGTTTCCTATGACCTTGTTCAGGGTATCATTGCGGGCGGTCACGCCGCCTTACACAAAGCGACCGAGGCAAGCGAGGACAATAAGGATGCGGGAGCGAGCGATCTGGTTTCGCACGGATTGACGGGCAAAGACGCCGTTGTCGGCATCGCTGCTTCGGGCCGGACGCCATACACGATGGGAGCTGTCGAGTACGCCCGCTCGATCGGCGCGTTTACTGCCTGCATTGTCTGCAGTCCGGAATCAGCGATCACAAATGCTGTCGATGTCGCGATCGTTCCGGTCGTCGGGCCGGAAGCTATAACCGGCTCTACCCGGATGAAGGCCGGCACGGCGCAAAAGATGGTCCTGAACATGATTTCGACCGTCGCGATGATCAGACTCGGTTACGTTAAAGGTAATCGCATGACGAACATGAGAGCTTCCAACGAGAAACTTCGCGATCGCGGACTGCGAATTCTGATGTCCGAAACCGGTCTTGACAACGCTGCCGCGTCTGCTCTTTTTACAAAAGCCGCAGGCGACGTGCGCGTTGCGCTTGTAATGCACTGTGGCGGCGTGGACAATACAAACGCCACACACGCTCTTGAACGATCCGGGTTTGTTGTAGCCAAGGCTTTAGAACTCCTGAAAAGTTAGCCGAGTATGAAGATCACTATATTTGCATTTCTCTTTTTGTCACTGACGGCATGTGCGGGCGGAGCAAAGCCCGCTCAGGTAAACATTCCATCCGGCGCCGATTTTAAAACTGCGGTGAGCTATCGGCGCTCGTCGGAGGGAAACAAGATCGAGGTAACCTTCTTTTACACCAAACCTGTCGCACCGCGCGTTAAGTCGGACGAAGGCGTCACTTCGGTACCGGTCGAAGATGCCCGCTTCAATGGCGAACCTCTCGCAGCTGCGACCAACGAGGCAGGGCGTACGGTTTACACGCTCAGCAACTTTCCTGCGAAGACCGATAATCTTGTATCCGCTAAATTGAACGGCAAGTTCTACGAAGCAAAGCTGGCTCCGCAAACGACGATCGATGATCGCAGCGTGACGGCGGTGATGGTTCCTAAATGACGACTCGCTTTCGACGCCGGTTCTGGCTATGTCCGACGCATCCGAAAAGTA
>CADEEU010000304.1 GCA_902826385.1 uncultured Acidobacteriota bacterium
ATTTTCAGAACATTTCGTATTATTCGGCGCCGCGGCAGAAGGCGAAGAAGGCGAGCTTGGACGAGGTCGATCCGGAGTTGATCAGGACGTTCGAGAAGCTCGGCATTCCGATCACCGAGCAGAAAATGCTGGCGAACGTTGCGGTCGATGCGGTGTTCGATTCCGTTTCGGTCGCGACGACGTATAAAGAAAAGTTAAAAAAAGCGGGCGTGATATTTTGCTCGTTTACCGAGGCAGTTGCCGATTATCCGGAGTTGATCAAGAAATATCTCGGGTCGGTCGTGCCGGTGAATGATAATTATTACGCGGCGTTGAACTCGGCGGTGTTTTCGGACGGGTCATTCGTTTTTATACCGAAGGGCGTCCGCTGCCCAATGGAGCTTTCGACCTATTTTCGTATCAACACGCAGGAGTCGGGGCAGTTTGAGCGGACGCTGATCGTGGCGGAGGAAGGCGGCTACGTCGCCTACAACGAAGGCTGCACGGCGCCGCAGTTCGATACGAATCAGCTACACGCGGCGGTCGTCGAGCTTGTCGCCCTGGACGATGCTGAGATCAAATATTCGACCGTGCAGAACTGGTACGCCGGCGATGAATCAGGCAAGGGCGGCATTTATAATTTCGTGACAAAACGCGGTGCGTGCCGCGGCGTGAATTCGAAGATCTCGTGGACGCAGGTCGAGACGGGTTCGGCGATCACATGGAAATATCCTTCCGTGATTTTGCAGGGTGACAATTCGATTGGTGAATTTTATTCGGTTGCTCTGACCAATAACGCTCAGATCGCCGACACCGGGACGAAGATGATCCACCTTGGCAAAAACACCAAATCGACGATCGTTTCGAAAGGAATTTCGGCTGGCAAGTCGAACAATTCATATCGAGGTTTGGTGAAGGTAATGCCAAAAGCCTCGAATGCACGAAATTACACTCAGTGTGATTCGATGCTGATCGGCGGAAAATCGGAAGCGAACACGTTTCCGTACATCGAGGTGATGAACAGCTCGTCAAAGGTCGAGCACGAAGCGACCACGTCGAAGATCAGCGAGGAGCAGTTGTTCTACTTACAGCAGCGTGGCATCTCGCAGGAAGATGCGGTGTCGTTGATCATCAACGGCTTTTGCAAAGAAGTTTTCCGTGAGCTGCCGATGGAATACGCGGTCGAGGCGCAGAAGTTGTTGGGGTTGAAGCTTGAGGGAAGCGTTGGATGAAGACCCTTTTCGTCAGTGGCTGCGGATCAAGAAATTCAATTGATTTTTTCGTCGTTAAAGTTTGAATGACTTATGAACTTAGCAATCGAATTGGAACAAGAAGATGACGGCCGCTGGATCGCTGAGATCGACGAATTAGACGGTGTGCTGGTTTACGGCGCGACAAAAGAAGAGGCAATCAAGAACGTAAAGACTCTTGCACTACGAGTAATTGCCGACCGGTTGGAAAACGGCGAAAAGCTTACCGCAGCAAGTTGAGAGTTTGATCTTTCAAGCGGCATGAGCAACTGGAAATCGGCGAAGGCCAGGCGCGTTCTTGCGGCATTGGAAAGGATTGGTTGGAGAGTTAAGCGGCAAAAAGGGTCGCACAAAACTTTAGAGCGTGAAGACTATCCCGACTATGTATTTTCATTTCACGATGGTGAGGAAATCGGGTCGAAGATGGTGGCGAGAATAGCTAAGAAAACAGGATTGAAGCCGGAGGATTTATAAGTCATGGAAGGCGTACAGATGGGATACGCACCGGCGAGTGCGGAATTTGATGCGGTGCTGCGGGGACAGCTTCTTGACCGGCGGGAGAAGCTGGAAGAAGCGCGGCCGCGGATCGGGTTGGATTCGGATTTTTCGCGGCTGTTGAATGAGGTGGACGCGGCGCTGGCTCGGTTCGATACAGGCACATTTGGTTTGTGTGAAGAGTGCCATGACCCGATCGAGCCGGAGCGCCTTATCGCTGATCCGCTGATCAGGTTGTGTTTGGGCGATCTTACGCAGAAGCAGCTTGATCATATTCAGGACGATTTGCAGCTTGCGGCTGAGATACAGAAAGGTTTGCTGCCGCAGTTGGGGCTTTCTTCGGATCTTTGGAACGTCGATTTTGCTTATCATCCGGCGGGTGTGGTGAGCGGCGATTATGTCGATGTCATCAGGCAAAACGGTGAGCTTTATTTTATTTTGGGCGACGTTTCGGGCAAGGGCATGGCGGCTTCGATATTGATGTCGAATCTGCACGCGATGTTTCATGCGTTGATACCGCTGGAACTGCCGCTGTGCGATCTGATGTCGCGGGCGAACCGGCTGTTTTGCGAAAGCACGCTGGCGAACCAGTACGCGACGCTGATCTGCGGGAAGATCAACCGCGAGGGCGAGGTCGAGTTCTGCAACGCCGGGCATTTGGCACCGATTATTGTCAATCACGCGGGCAGCACACAGCTTGATTCGGCCGGTCTGCCGTTGGGCATGTTCTGCGACAGCAGCTTTGTTTCGAGCGGTGCGAAATTGAAGCCGGGCGAAACGCTGCTGCTGTTCACCGACGGCGTGACCGAGGCGAACGACCATGCTGGCGAGGAATTCGGCATTGCGAGATTATTCGACGCGGTCAACGGCTCGCTCGGTGTTGGGCCGACGGAACTGCTGCAGAATTGCATCTTGTCCGTCAGCGGATTTCGGATGAACGCCACGCGGAACGATGATCTGACTATGCTGGCGTTGAAGTACGCGGGAGCTGTGAACTAATTTTTGACTTGGTTTTATGAGGACGAAGACGCCACAGGAGAAAAAGGCACTTAGCCTGGAAAAAGATCGCCGCAACAGTTATGGCGGCAATGACAAAGCTTCGCGGAAATCGATACCCAAGCGTAAGGCCGAGGTCAACAGAGTTTATCGGCGAAAGGTTGACAGCATTCTAAAGAACACTGAGACGGCCGTTGATCTTGATGCAGTTGCCGACGTTGGGGAAGATGTCAAAAGCATCGGTCGCATCGATTGGAAGAAAGATCCAGACGAGCCGCTGGGTGAAGTGATTGCCAGAAATCTCGAATCTCGAGAAATTCACGCAGGTAAGGGAAAGACCGCGAGGAAGAAAACTCGGACGTTTCTTGAGGAACTCGACATTAGAGTCGAACAGATTGAACCCGAGCGATGGATAGCGAGTGTTGCGGAACATCCAGCGATTACTGCTTTCGGAAGCTCGAAAGAACGTGCGACCGAAAAACTTTTGCATCTAGCGCACGTCGCCAAAAGAAACGAACTTGGTGCGAATATGAGGGTCCAGATCGACGGCGAGTTTATTACGCCAACTCTATCCAAATGAAAGTTTTACAGCCACATGATCAGCCGCAGCCAAAGGGGCATTATTCGCCGGGTATTGAGCACAATGGGTTGATCTATGTTTCCGGCCAATTGCCGATGGATCTGAAAACGCGCGATCCGTTTACGGGTGACATCGAAGAGCAGACCGAGCTGGCGTTGAAGAATGTCGAGGCGGTTTTGAAAGAGGCGGGCAGCGATTTAAGTCAGGTTTTGCAGATGACGATCTATGTTTCGGACATTGAGCTGTGGGATGGTGTGAACAAAGCGTACGCGCGAGTTTTTGGGGATCATCGTCCGGCGAGGGCGATCGTGCCGGTGAAGGATTTGCACTTTGGGACGAAGATCGAGATACAGGCGATCGCGGCGGTGTCGAACAAACTTTAGCTTGTTGCGGCGTCAAACTGAAGTTTGGCGGACATAAGAGAGATGAAAAAACTTTCGATTATCGCGGTTGGGTTGGCCGGTTTTGCCGGCCTCGTTTTCGTGTTGTTTGGGAACATCGAATCAGTGCGCGTTGAAGCGCAGGTGTCGAAAAAGCGAGCGGTTGAGGCTGCAGACGCTCCGAAGGCGATCGGGCCATATTCGCAGGCGATCATTGCGAACGGGTTCGTTTATACGGCGGGGCAGGTTGGGACCGATCCGAAGACTGGAACGTTGGTCGAGGGCGGTATCGTCGAGCAGACCGAGCAGGCTTTGAAGAATATCGAAGCCGTGCTGAAAGCGTCGGGCAGCGGTTTGGATGACGTTGTGAAGACGACTGTTTTTCTCGCGGACATGAACGATTTTGCAAAGATGAACGAGGTTTACGGAAAGCGGTTCGGCAAACCGTATCCGGCACGGTCGACGGTGCAGGTGGCCCGACTCCCGCGGGACGCGCGGATCGAGATAGAGGCGGTGGCGGTCCGGAGGAAAAATTAACCACGGAGGACACAGAGCGCACAGAGTTGAAGACGGTAATAAAAATCTCTGTGTACTCTGTGTTCTCTTTGGTGAAAATAAACGATGCAACTTTACGGCATTGATTGGGTGGCGACCGTTTGTGGTTTGACTGGTGTTTATTTGATCGGGAGCAAGAAGCGGGTCGGGTTTTTGATAATGATGGTTGCCAGTCTTAGCTGGATGACC
>CADEEU010000305.1 GCA_902826385.1 uncultured Acidobacteriota bacterium
CGAGGTCGCCTCCTGCTTGTAATGAACGCTGCGCATCGAGCGTAATTCTGCCGCTTTGTCCTCAGGCGATGTGTCGCTCAGGAAATTGCCGCCACCGATCTCTGGACCCGCTAAATACTTGAGAAGATTCGGCTTACGCAGCGGTGGGTGGAATTCGATATGGAAATGAAAGGTGCTGTGATCGCCGCCGTCGGTCGGTGCTTGATGGAGCGGCATCACGTACGGAAACGGCATTTGCCACAGATTATCGAGCTTGGTAAGCATGGTCTTTAGAATCTCAGCCAAATCGGCGATCTCATTCGCGGGCATTGCCGCGATATGTGGATAGGTCGCCTTTGGCGCGACAAATACCTCGTATGCATATCGTGCAAAATACGGCAGGAATGCAATCGCCGTATTGTTCTCGGCAATGATCCGGCGGCCGTCTTCCTTTTCGGTCTGGATCACGTCCTGAAAAAGGATACGGCCATTTTCGGCGAAATATTTCTCTCCGGCGGCGACTTCATTCGCGATGGTTTTGAACACAAAATTGTTTGCGTATATCTGACAGTGCGGATGCGGATTTGAAACGCCGACTGCCTCGCCCTTGTTCTCAAATATCAGAACGTGCTCGATCTCGGGCCGCGAGCCGAGGTCGAGATATTGGGCTTGCCAGACCTTCATCAGAGCGGCGATCTCATTCTTTGAAAGCTCGGTCAGCGTTAGATCATGTCGCGGGCTGTAACAGACAACTCGGGAAATACCACGCGCAGGGCGGGCATAATAAACCGTCGATGGCGGCGGCTCGTTTTCCGGTGCGTCAAGACTGACGCTCGGGTGGTCGTTGTCGAAAACGAAGATGCTCGTGTAATCGTCATTGACCTTGCCGCTGACACGCGAATTTCCGGGGCAGAGATAACAGTCGCTGACGTACGCGGGGACGATCTTCTGCTCCGATTCGATCGTCTCACCGCTCCAAGGACGATCTTGCCGGTGGGCAGCGATCACGACCCACTCTTCGCGTAAAGGATGCCAGCGTTCTTCCCAAGTCATACGTTAGTTTCTGTCGATTTTCAAATGAAACTTTATCTCAATGACGCCTTGTCGGCAAAGGTGGTTAATCGGTTAAATAGACCTTCCGATTTTGGCCCCCGTATGGTATCTTTTAGACACTCACAATTACGTTATCTAACAAGTTTTCCGTTCGTTGAAGAATCGTATGAAGACAAGATATCTGCTTTCATTCATAGCGATCGTGTTTGCTGTCGGTTTGTTTCCGTTCGTGGACCGAAACGTCGTTGAGGCGGCGGCATTTTTCAATGTCCGTGATTTTGGAGCAAAAGGCGACGGTAAGACACTCGACACCGCAGCAATAAATAAGACCATAGAGACTGCGGCGGGGAAGGGCGGTGGGACGGTCTATTTTCCGGCGGGCAACTATCTTTCGTTTTCGATCCGGCTTAAGAGCAATATCACAATATTTCTCGATAATGGTGCGACGCTGATCGCTGCCGACCCGGTGACTCATAAGGGAAAATACGATATGCCCGAGCCGAATCAGTGGGATATGTACCAGGATTTCGGCCATTCCCACTGGCAGAATTCGCTGATGTGGGGCATTGAGATCGAGAATTTTGCGATCGTCGGTCAAGGAAAGATCGACGGCCTCGGTCTCTCAAAACGAAGTCCTGGTCCGCGGCGTCCTCGAACCGAGGGCGAAACGCCGGTGAGTATGGCTGGCAATGTCTCGCCTCTCGGCGAAATGTCCGACCGCGCCGAAATGAACGGGCTTGGCACCAAAGCGATCGCTCTGAAACTCTCAAAAAATATCACGCTCAAGGATTTCTCGATCTATCGCGGCGGTCACTTCGCATTGCTTGCGACTGGCGTTGATAACCTGACGATCGACGGGCTCAGAGTCGATACAAATCGTGATGGTTTTGACATCGATGCTTGCCGCAACGTTCGTATTTCCAATGTTTACGTCAATTCGCCCAATGACGATGCGATCGTGCTGAAAAGCTCGTACGCGCTTGGCTTCAATCGAGCTACTGAGAATGTCATGATCACAAATTCACAGGTTTCGGGCTTTGATTTGGGGACAATGCTGGACGGAACTTTCAAGACAACTCAGGAATTCGCTCCGGACCGGGACCGCGTGACCGGTCGGATCAAACTTGGTACGGAATCGAATGGCGGATTTAAGAACATCACGATCTCGAATATTAATTTTGTCCACTGCCGAGGCCTTGCGATCGAAACTGTCGATGGCGGGTATATTGAGGACATCACGATCTCAAATCTTACGATGCGCGACATCACGACCGCACCGATATTTATCCGACTCGGCAAACGCCAGCGGGCACCCGATGGAACGCCGGTTGCGAAGGTCAAACGCATAAACATCTCCAACGTGGTGGTTTCCGGGGTACATCACGAGTATTCATCGATCATCGCAGGCCTCGCGGAAAGCCCAGTTGAGGACGTGCGGCTTTCGAACATCCGTATCCACTACAAAGGTGGCGGAACGATGGCAGATGCCGAGCGAACGATCCCCGAAAACGGGAAGAATTACCCCGAGCCGAGCATGTTCGGCGTGACTCCGGCATATGGATTCTATATTCGGCATGCAAAGGGCGTTGTTTTTGACAATGTAAAAGTAACTTACGAAAAGGCGGAGGCCCGTCCCGCATTCGTGCTTGACGATGTAAAAGACATCGACTTTTTCCGCATCGACGCACAGCCGACATCGTCGTTTTTTGTCCTCAAAGGCGTAGAGAATTTCAGCGTTCAGCAGAGTAAAAATGTTTCGGATCAGAAGCTCGATAAAGTAGATCAAAGGCGGTTTTAGGCATGAAGAGAGCAACTTTGTTCGTCGTAGTGATAGCGATCTTGATCGCGATCGGTGAGACCGCATTTGCACAGTCGCGAGTCATGACGAATTTTGACGCGAACTGGCTATTTGCCAAGGGCGATGTTGCGGGCGCGGGGAAACAGGCATTTGACGACAAGGCGTGGCGAAAGCTAAACGTTCCGCATGACTGGAGCATCGAAGGGCCGTTCGACTCGAAGAATCCGACGGGCGGAGCCGGTGGATTTTTGCCTGCCGGGATCGGTTGGTATCGCAAGCACTTTTCGGTTCCGGCGGGGCAGCAAGGGAAACGGGTATTCATCGAATTCGATGGAGTGATGGCAAACAGCGATGTTTGGATCAACGGGGTTCATCTCGGCAAGCGGCCGTATGGCTATATCGGTTTTAGCTACGAACTCACCGATCACGTAATTTTTGGCAAAGATATTGTTATTGCCGTTAGAGCTGACAATGCGGGCCAGCCTGCTTCCCGTTGGTATACGGGTGCGGGAATTTATCGACACGTTCGGTTGATAGTTACTGACGCGGTTCACATCGAAAAATGGTCGACCTTTGTGACAACGCCGAACGTTTCTCCGGCCGAGGTGACGGTAAATATCGCGAGCAAGGCCGTTAACACTTTTATCAAAGAAAAGCAGGTTTCCTACGACGTCAAGCTTTATGACGACCGCGGCAAACTCGTCGCGAGCAAAGGGATGATACCCGAAGTAATTGCAGGCAGCGGTTCGGCGAAACTTGATTTTGATCTGAAGGTGAAAACTCCGAAGCTTTGGAATCTGGATTCGCCGGCAATGTATAATGCGGTGGTTAGCATTCTTTCCGGCGGCAAGGTGATCGATTCCGAGACCATTCCGTTCGGCATTCGCTCGTTTGAATTCGTTCCCGCAACCGGATTTTGGCTCAACGGCAAAAATATCAAGCTGAAAGGTGCGTGTCTGCATCATGACGGCAGCGCGTTTGGGGCGGCGGTACCGTTGGCGGTTTGGGAACGGCGGTTGAACAAGCTACGTGAGCTTGGTGTCAATGCGATCCGCACGGCGCATAATCCGCCATCGCCGGAATTCCTCGATCTGACGGATCGCATGGGATTTTTTGTGATGGATGAGACGTTCGATCAATGGACGAGGGCAAAAAATCCGTACGACTATCATCTGTTTTTTAACGAATGGGCAAAGATCGATACGCGCGATATGGTGCTTCGCGATCGTAATCATCCGAGCGTTATGATGTACAGCACCGGGAATGAAATTCGCGACCTTCACGCGGATCAGGAAAAGTCCAAACAGACGCTGCGGGGGCTGATCGATGTTTTTCACGAGCACGACCCGACGCGGCCCGTCACACAGGCGCTTTTCCGGCCGAATATCGAAGGGGCAAATGACTACAATAACGGTCTTGCGGATATGCTCGATGTGGTCGGGCAGAATTATCGCGAAAACGAACTCCTCGCGGCGCACAAACAGAATCCGAAACGCAAGATAATCGGCACCGAGAATGACCGCCAGAGCCTGTCGCAGTGGCTGGCTCTTCGCGATAATCCGCAGATGTCGGGGCAGTTTGTTTGGGCTGGTG
>CADEEU010000306.1 GCA_902826385.1 uncultured Acidobacteriota bacterium
CGGGAGATGATGACACGGTCAGTCCGAACCGATAAATAGTGTTTTCATTACTATTTGTGCGATTTTGCCATTACGGCGAACTGTAATTGCTTGTATTATAAGAATTGTTTCAGGAGGATATTGACTAAATGCTCGCCAAAAATTGTTTTCGTAAGCTTATAGCTTCATTCACTGCACTAGCAGTTTTCTGTGTTTCTTCCTCGATTGCTTTGGCCCAAACCAAAGACATAGCGGGTGAAATCACTGTTTCAGGCCAAGTTACCGTAAACGGTCAAAGTGCCGTTTCGAACGCGACCGTCCTTTCAGGCAGCACAATCGTTACCGGCTCGAACTCCAACGCTATAGTTAGCCTTGGCAAGATCGGACGCATAGAAGTTTTGGCCGATTCGAATATCGTTCTGAATTTTTCGGATAACAACATTGTCGCCGTTCTTTCATCCGGTAAAGCAAAAGTTTCGAACGCCGCGGGCGTAGCAACGACGGTCACCACCAAAGATGCAACGGTCATAGCGGACACCAGCCAGGCAGACAACTTTACGGTTGAAGTGGAATGCTCACACACGCACGTCGATACGACCGCCGGTATGGTCACCATGCGTGAGGGCACGACCGACAAGCAGATCGCCGCTGGAACATCGGCATCCGCCGGAAACCTTGCACAAACGGGATGCAAACCGTGTCTCCGTCCAAACTCAGCGCCTCCGACCCCGATCGGCGGGTGGCCTTGGCTGCTACTTATTGCAGCGGGTGTAGCTGGTGCGGCTATCTTTCTTGGTGGAGGCGAATCGACACCTGGTGGTGGTACGATCGTCGTCAGCCCGACTCGTTAATCGAAAGGTCGCTGATAGGTTCTTATAATTTTTGAGCGTAATGCGGGTCATGTTGCTTTTAATGTGACCCGCATAATTTTGTTTCATAGTGGGTCATTTCAAAAATACTGGATTCGAGTAATCATTTTTCTCAACTAATATTATGCATATTGCAGTAATCGGTACCGGCTATGTAGGGTTAGTCAGCGGTGCCTGTTTCGCGGAATTCGGCGTCGACGTTACCTGTGTAGATGTGGACGTTACAAAGATAGAAAAACTTCATAAAGGTATCATCCCGATCTACGAGCCCGGGCTCGACCAACTGGTCCACAAAAACATAAAAGCCGGACGACTTCATTTCACGACCGACATTACATCCGCAGTCGAAGGATCCCAGGTGGTGTTCCTGGCTGTCGGCACGCCGCCGCAAGCGGACGGAACGCCCGACATGAGCTTTTATCGCCAGGCCGCTAAAGATGTGGCTGAAGCCATGAACGGCTATAAGGTACTCGTGACAAAGTCCACGGTACCCGTTGGAACCGGCAAATGGCTTCGTGAGTTTGTTCAGGAAAATCTTAAGACCGAAACTGAGTTCGGCGTTGCATCGAACCCGGAATTCCTCCGCGAGGGTGCCGCGATCGACGATTTCATGCGTCCAGACCGCGTCGTGATCGGCAGCAACGAAGAACGGGCTATCGAGGTAATGAAAGAGCTTTATCGGCCCTTGTATTTGATCGAAACTCCGATCGTGATCACCTCTCTTGAGGCAGCCGAGCTGATCAAGTACGCGGCCAACGCCTTTCTTGCGACCAAAATTACGTTTATCAACGAGGTCGCAAACCTTTGCGACGCTATCGGCTGTGACGTTCACGATGTCGCAAGAGGAATGGGGATGGACAACCGCATCGGCAGAAAATTTCTGCATCCCGGCCCGGGTTACGGCGGTTCGTGCTTTCCTAAGGACACCCGCGCCTTGACCACGGTCGCCGATCAGTTCGGCGTCGAAACACGGATAGTCGACGCCGTCATCGAGGCGAACGAACGGCAGCGTGACGCTATGATTCCGAAGATCGAAAAGCTTGTCGGCGACCTGTCTGGCAAAAAGATCGGAATGCTTGGCCTGTCGTTTAAGCCTGAAACCGACGACATGCGCGAATCACCGGCAATCGACATCATCAAATCGATTCTGGCCAAAGGCGGCAGTGTGAAAGCATTCGATCCGGTCGCTATGGACGAGGCCAGGCATTACGTTGAGGGGATCGAATATGCCAAAGACGAATACGACGCAATCGATGCGGCCGATGTCCTTGTCATTGTGACCGAATGGAATCAGTTCCGTGCCCTCGATATGGAGCGAGTCAAGAAACTTCTAAAGGCTCCGAAAATAGTCGACCTGCGGAATGTCTATGAACCCGACGATATGCGTGAACTTGGATTCGAGTACGTTGGCGTCGGACGATAGAGGAGAGCAAATAAGTGGAGGAATGAAGAGATATGTAGGATAACTTCCTCCTCCTCCTACTCACCAACAAGGATATGGCCCTAACCACGAAATGCCTCGTCACCGGCGGCGCCGGCTTTATAGGTTCCAACCTGTCCGACGAATTGCTGCGGCAGGGAGCGAAGGTAACAATTATTGACAACCTGAGCACCGGTTTTCGTGAAAATCTGGAAGAAATCCGTGGCGATTTCGAGTTCGTCGAAGCCGATTTGAACGATGACCAGATCGTACGCAAAGCCTTAGAGGGCAAAGAGGTCGTGTTTCACCAAGCTGCCCTGCCGAGCGTCCCGCGTTCGGTAGAAGACCCGGTCGCGACGCATCAAGCGTGCGTAAACGGAACATTCAATCTGCTTTTGCGATCGAAAGAGGCGGGCGTACGAAGATTGATCTATGCCGCTTCGAGTTCTGCGTACGGCGATCAAAAAACTCTGCCAAAGATTGAAACAATGCGGCCCGAACCGCTTTCGCCTTATGCTGCGGCGAAGCTTACGGGTGAATACTACTGCCAGGTTTTCAGCAATGTTTATGGGCTTGAGACTTTTTCACTGCGGTACTTTAACGTTTTCGGGCCTCGGCAAAACCCGTCATCGGCTTATTCCGGCGTGATCTCGCGGTTCATCGATTCATTAATGAAAGGATCAACGCCGGTGATCTACGGCGACGGCGAGCAGACGCGCGATTTCACCTACATAACAAACGTTGTTAACGCAAATCTGAAAGCGGCACAGGCGACAGCCGGAATCGGCGAGGTAATGAACGTGGCCAACGGCGAGCGCGTTTCGCTGAACCAACTGCTGGACGTGTTGAAGAAAGTAACCGGTCGCACCGACGCGCCGGCGGACTATCTCCAGGCCCGAAAAGGCGACGTCAAAGACTCGCAGGCGGACAACTCCCGAGCGGTCGAATGTCTGGGTTATGAAAAGCTGATTGATCTGGAAGAAGGCCTAAAACGAACGATCGAGTGGTGGAAGACAAGCAGATTTGCGGCTTAGCTTTTCGCCTATCCCAAAAACCTCCGCGGTTCAATTACGGAAGCTATCCTGCACTCGAAAACACCGCGTCCTCAATAGCGCTGTTCACCAATATTTCTTTGGCCTTAAAATTTGCGTAAACGGTTATTTGCTCGGTATCAAAACGCTGGGCGTACTTCTCCGGCACAAGCACTCCTTCTACCAACCTGCATTTATCTATCTCAACGGAAGTTGAGATCGTTCTGCCGTCGATCGTGTAGGTAGAATCGTACCCTTTGATCTGGTTCGTTTTTTCGTCGAGGTAAAAATCGGTGTAAATCCCTTCGGGCGAGGTCATTCGAAACCCTTTCACTTTTTTCTTCGCATCCGGAAGCGAAGTGATGACGAATCCCTGTTTTCCTAATTGCTGCAGTAGCGGAAACCCAAGCCGGTTAATTGGCGGAAGCGTAAAACCGCCGCGAATCGATGAAGATGTTTGCGTGCCGTCGAAAGTTTGCTTCAGCGGCTGAAAGGGATTGTTTATCTCGATGCGATACTTCTCGCCGGCAAAGATCGTCACGAAAGTAGCTGGAAAAGCCTGAGCGATCGCTGACGTAGTTACATCGACCGAGCCCCTTATCACAAGCGACTTCATCTTCGTCAGCTTCTCGCCGCCATGTGCCGTGACAGCTTGCTTGGCCAATTCGTTCTCGGCCGCAAAACTTTTGTCGGGCACGACAGCGGGCACTGGAGCCTGTGCCGAAACTGAAACCGACGTCCACGCCGCCAACATCAACAAGATAAATTGAAAAAAACCTCGCGAATTTAATCGTCCAGTATTCGCTTCACAGAGCAGCCGTCCGACAGGATGAGTAGCCATTGAAAAATTAAGTATTCTAAGCACGGTGATTCTAAATTCGAGCGGCGTTCTTGATCGCTTATCTGCCGCGATACCGAAATGGATTTTAGCGACTTCTAAAACTTCGACTGATCTGGTTGTCGAGGTCCATAAACATCTCTGCGCCTTTATTTTCATTTGTTTCAGGCAGCATTCCGATTCCTCGACCCAACGTGTAGGAAACAATTGCACCGTCTGCTTCTCTTTCAATCCATCGAATGATATATCCGGGGTAAAGAAAATGCGCCCGCGATGTCACATTTG
>CADEEU010000307.1 GCA_902826385.1 uncultured Acidobacteriota bacterium
GACCCGAGGACGAGCGACGACCTGAGAAATTTGGCCCACTCTCCCTGTTTGAAACCCAACTCAAACAGCAAAAACAACCCTATAGCCGCTGCCGTTACCAAACCGCGTTGCTGGGTAAAGTAACTCGAAAACGCACACGCAGCTCCAGCGGAGGCCAAACGGGATAAACTGCGGCTGGTCAGTACAAAAGCGATTGCGAGCACTGCGAAAACTGGGCTGAACATTCGGTGTTCACCGTCGACGCCGTACCATCTGAAACCGAAAAAAATAAACAACGTCGACGGCAGGTACGCGTAAAGATTATCGCCGATCACTCGCCGGCTGACATAGATACCAAGCGCAGCGGCTGCTACGCCGTGGGCGATGATGGCAAGGTTTACGATCCAGTACACTGGACCAAAAACGTTTATCAGAAGGTAATAGAGCGTAGGCCCGCCAGGGAACGTAAATTCGAAAAGATCTCTGTAAAGCACCTCGCCTTCGAACATCCTTTTCGAATCGTTCAAAAGTGCAACGTGGTCGGACTCGTAAAAAAACGGTGTAGCCGGAAGCAGAAATACGTGCAGGTAGATGAAGACCAGGCAAGCAGCAAGAAAGAGCAAATCGACCGTGCGAAATCCGAGGACGGAGCCAGACAATGTTTCGGAAAAGGAACTCATTTGCAAAGAGGCCGAAGTCAGACCATTCGGTCCCTGAAGGTTTCCCGCATAGGTTTTTCGGGTAAGGTTGCTGCCCATGAACTTTCGACATTCTTTCGAAGCGCCAACCTGATCATAAACACAAAAAAGGCTACAGTTCCGCTCAGCCTGGTCGGCGCGCTGTCCCATGTCGATCTGAATCGTCTTATCAAATTGTGGGGATGGCCGGTGTTTACAAAGAGCATCTTGAACTTTTCGGAGATCGACGCCTTCATCACTTTCACCGGCAGGTTATTCGGTTGACAGAAGACGCGCGCCCTTGGGTCGATCAGCAGCTCCCAGCCGCGTTTCTTCAAACGCGGGGTAAACTCGGCATCTCCAAAATTCGGATAGCGCTTTGAGTCCATTAGTCCGGCCTCGTCAAAAGCCTGTTTCGGAACCAGCACGCAATTCCCAACGATCGAATCCACCCTCCACGGTCTTTCAGGCACCGTCCAAATAGTCTGCTTGTACCAGTGCCGCCATCCTCCACGCCATGTTTCCCACACCGGAGCTACCTGAAAAAGTCTGTGCGGCGTGTCCCAAAGCAAGAGCAGCGAACCCACAACAGAACGCTCATTATTCTCAGCCGTTTCGATCATGTACGCGAGCGCATCGGCGTCGAATACCTGATCGTCGTTTATCATCAGCACATACTTTGGATTGTGCTTTAGCGCCGCGCGGACTCCGACGTTAGTTCCTTCGGTAAACCAAAGGTTGCCATCGCCCGGAACGACTTCGACATCCGGAAACTGTTCGCGAATGGCCTCACTCGTGCCATCCGTCGAGCCGTCGTCGACAATCACAGTGTGTATGTCGAATCCCGGTCTATTCAACCGCGAGATGCTTTTCAGGCACTGCAAAGTGATCGCCTTGCGGTTATGCACCGGCGCCACTATTTCTCCACTGACTTTGGCGCTAATCTCCTGCTGCACTTGAAGAGTTCGAGCGGTCTGACCAGCCCGCCATTCCGACTGGAATGACGGTTACACCTTTGTGGATCTTTTTCGTATCGATCTGCCGCCAGCAGTCGATGACCGTCAGCGGGCTTTGCGGAACAAAATTTTCGATAGCGTTTTTGTACTCTGCGGACATCAGCGTCAAAACGCAAACCGGTGAGCTGTTCAAACAATCATCTATCGAAGACGCGTATGTGATCTCGTCGTCAAAAACAGCACGCGTGTTCTCGAGAGCAAGCGGATCGAACGCCGTCACGTCTACATCGTCGATCACGAGCTCCTGGATCAAAACAATTCCAGGCGAAGCTTCGATCACGGCGGTTTTTTCTTTGAAGGCAAGCCCAAGAATCGAAACCTTTTTGTCCGCCGTCATGTGGGAGCGAACAACGTCCGCTAGCCTTTTATTCTGCTCGATATTTACCTGCTCAACGGCATCGATCAACGCAGGCTCGAGCCCGAGCTGACGCGAGATCGTTATAAATGCCTTCGTGTCCCGTGGAAAACACGTCCCGCCGAACGCCAACCCTGCTCGCAGATAAAATGGAGAGATGCGTTTGTCGGAACCGATTGCGCTGGTTATCGCGTCCACATCGGCACCGGGAATTCGTTCACACAAATTGCCCAATGCGTTGGCAAAGCTGATCTTCATGGTTATGTACGCGTTCAGGCTTACCTTGGCGACTTCCCCGCTGATCAACGACATACGCGCGATTTTCGGCTGGTTTTTGCAGATGCGTCGATGCAGGGCCTCGACTCGGTCGCCGGCTTTGCTGCGAGTTTCTCCGATAATTACGAGATCCGGATTTCGAAAATCTCTGACGACAGTTCCAAGGGCAACAAAATCCGGATCGAAGCAAACGTCAAAATCCTGCCCGCATTTTTTGCCCGAAAACTGTTCGATCAGAGGTATGAAAGTCTTGTCCGTCGAACCCGGAACGACGGTCGAGCTGATGACAAACAGATGGTACTTCTTGCTGCTCTTGCCGAATGCGGTGGCAAGCGATTTCAATGCGGACTTGACGTAACGGTTAGAAAATCGTCCATCGCCGATACTAGGCGTAGCAACCAGGACGAATGTAATGTCCGTTTTCTCGATCGCCTCGGTGTGCTCGGTAGTGGCTCGAAAAGTCTTGCCAGCGGTGCGCCCGATCAATTCCTGGTATTCCGGCTCGACAAGCGGCGTCCTTCCGTCGTTAATCGCGCTAACAACGTTTTCATTGACATCGACCCCGAGAGTTTCAACACCCTCATCAGCAAAGCAAAGCGCCAAGCCCAGACCCAATTTCCCAAGCCCGACGACGGAAACTTTATCGTTCATAAAAATACTGCCGATGAGTTTAAGGTTTGAAGGATGATCTCAGCGGGTGGATTTATCCCGGTACACTTAAAGACGGCATTAACGGGTCATTACCAAACTTTCATCCTACAGATTTGAGTGTTTTTTCGCAAGGTATGCCGAAACGTCCCGTTGCGGCCGAAGCACTTTATACCCAATTATTTACAGCGTCTTGTCGCGATTTTCGCTTGGGCACCGCTTCTTGATTTTTAGAAAGGCCGTCAACTATACTACCCGCTTAAAGAAGAATCGTCATTTCTTCCTGTAATTAGCTGAATTCAGATTATTTATGGCAATTTATGTGGTCGATCTAGACGGCACTTTGTGCGATACCAAAAAACACGAAGCCGGATACTGGCTGTATTTAGAGGCCACGCCTTTTTCCGCTCGAATTGAACGGATCAATAGTCTTTATGACGAAGGGCACACAATCATCATCGAAACCGCCCGCGGATGTACCTCCGGAAAGGACTGGTATCCCGAAACCTTCGATCAATTGACAAGATTCGGTGTCAAATTTCACACTCTAAGGACCGGCATAAAATACGGCGCGGACTTTTTTATAGACGACCGGGCCATAAACGCCGAAGATTTTTTTAAGTAAATCTCAATATGGGTGTCGTTAAAAAAGCCGGAAAGAAAGTGCCCGGCACAGTAAAAAAGCTCTACTATCGGACAATACCCTTTTCATACCGATACGAAAAGACATACCGCAACACGCTTGACGAACTCATCACTAACGAAAGCCGGAACACTCACGATTTGATCGAGGAACAACAAAAGAATTTGGTCGGACTGATCGAACACGCCGTTACCAACGTTCCCTTTTACAGAAACTTCGTTCGCGAAAACGCGCTTAGCTTAAAGGATTTTCAAACCTCGGACGATCTTGCGAAACTTCCGATAGTCTCAAAAGAGACTATAAACAAGGATCCGTCAGCGTTTCTGGACGAGCGGATCGATCCGAGCAGTTTGATCGAATTCAAAACCAGCGGCTCTACCGGTACGAAGTTTATCTTTAAGGGCGACGATTCGATGTTCAAAAAAGAAGCCGCTTTCGTCACGCGTGCGTATCGTTCGCACGGTTCGCGGTTGTACGACGACTGGTCCTTTTGGATCAGGCGTTACGTGCCCGAATCCGATAAAGGCCCTTTGTTCAAAACGGACCATGAAATGCGCCGAATCTACATGAGCGCCTATCACCTGAACAACAGCAGCGTTCACGACTATGTCTCGCTGATCAATAAACACAAGTTCGACACGATCTCGACTTATCCGTCTTCAGCGTATTCGCTTGCGTGTCTGCTTGAAGAAGAGAATCTCTCGATCCCTTATGTGAAAAGCATTCACCTCGCGTCCGAGATGCTTATCGATGAATGGGCGGAACGAATACGAAAAGCTCTGCCGGGCGTTAAGGTAA
>CADEEU010000308.1 GCA_902826385.1 uncultured Acidobacteriota bacterium
CGACAAGACCCTGTCGTTTAGATCTTTTCAGCAAGACAATAATTTTGTTGTCGAAGTCACAGATTCGGGTTCCGGTGTTGACCCCAAAAATCTCTCAAAGATTTTTGATCCGTTCTATACTACTAAGGAAAAAGGAGTCGGACTCGGCCTTTCGATTGCTCATAAAATCGCGACCCAGCATGGCGGGCATTTAACCGCAAAATGTACTACTCATCTAACGACCTTTAAGTTGACAATACCTAATGACAAGACGGCGAGTGCTTGACGGGATATCAATTCCCCACTGTTGAGACTAACAATCAAAACACGCGATCAGGCAGAATACATTTGGTCTTTTCGCGGCGGAACCAGACTTGAATGGCTAAACGTTCGTTCGCTACGGGTTGTATTAATAAAATCTTTGACTTTTCATTCTCTTCAGCGACACGCTGAAGGGTGCATTTCAGTCTGACCACCTCGTCACCTCGCTTCATACTACCCATTGTTTTTCCAAAGTAAGTCATCGCAACTTTTCGAATCACAATAAACGGCGTCGTATTTATGTCGACCCTATAAATCTGATACATCCCTTTTTCGACTATCCGATCGCCAATTCTTATTGGCGACGAAACGTGAAATTCTCCTTCTTTGTCGACACCGATTGTTTTTTCCTTTTGGGCAAAACCTGGAATTGAGAACAAGATGACGACGGCGATGAAAACAGCAAATCCTAGAAACAATTTTACATTCATGTACCTCACCTCTTTATTGGATGAAACTACTTCTAAAATACTCGAGTTACATCCACACCAAACATTTTTATCAAAATAATTCGTGCGTAAAAATAAGCCTTCCTCTTATCTAGAGACAATACCTGTGCCACGCAGATAGTCTTGCGCGCACCGTTTGTACTTTGACCAGCACTACCGAATGCTTCGTCAGAGCCCTGAAAAAACCTTACGATGTGTGTAAAACTTCGCGCTTAGTTCCAATGCTAAATTCGTTCAATACAAATAATGATTGTGACCGACATCTTGTTATTTTCAATTTGTGATGTAAATCACTGATTTATCCAGAAAAATTGGAGTATACTGTTTTCAATGTTCACTCGGGTCTTAATTCTTTTCGTACTTTTCACTGTTGTCGGTGGCGTGGTGTCAGGGACACCGCTGCACGCACCGAGCGGCAAGATGATGAAATGTTGCGATAAGGCCAAAAGCAAGGACAAATCACCTTCGGCCGAGGCTGCACGCCTTTGCTGCGCGACAAACTGCTCAAATGCGGCGCCACTCTCGTTCGGCGGCTCGTTTAACTTCACTCCTTCGACTATAACGATCTGCAAATCCATCGCCGATCAGATCGCAGCTTTGTTCCCAAATACAAAAATCCAGTCGCCTGTATCGCCTCAGTATTTGCGCAAGCCGTTGACGAGCACTTTCCAGCCAAAATACCTCCAATATAAATCGTTCCTGATCTAGTTTCGATGGTGAAGTGCGCCCTTTTTTGGGTGTAATGCGCCTTTGCGACGATTTCGTTGTGGTTCTGCGAACTACTTTGTAGTCGTCGTTACTCTCAAGATATTTTCAAAACAGGAGACTAAAAAATGAGAAAGACAGTTTTATTCATTTGCTTATTGACCATCATCGGGGTGGTCACCTTATTCACGTCCTGCAGTTCCGGCACGCAGCCTACGGCCGAAAACCCGGTGCAGGGAAAAGTCATCAAAAGCGGTTCGATTAACAATTTGACGGTTTCGGTATCAAGCGATACGGGCAAAGTCAAAAACGGCGAGCAGGAACTAATGATTGCTTTTACGGATGCTTCGGGCAAAGCGGTTGATGTGGGAGCGGCTTCGCTAAATTTCTACATGCCTGCGATGGGTTCGATGGGGGCGATGAACAACGCGGCGGCTTTGACCACAACTGGCACGCCCGGCGTTTATCGCGGCAAAGTCAAGATTGAGATGACCGGCGGATGGGAGATGCAGATCACTTACGAAGGTCCGGCGGGAAAAGGAAAAACGTCGATCCCCGTAACGGCGCAATAATGGGGCCCGGGACATGGGGCTCGGTTATATGTCCGCCGAAAATATTAAAACAAGGGTGTTGCTAAATGATTAATTGGCTTATCGACTGGTCGCTTAAGAACCGCGTCATCGTAATTGCAATTTATATTGCCCTGGCGATCGCGGGTTATTACGCGCTTGTAAAGACCCCGATCGATGCCATCCCCGACCTTTCGGATAACCAGGTCATAGTTTTTACCGATTGGGCCGGGCGTTCGCCGCGAGAGGTCGAGGACCAGGTTACTTATCCGCTCGTGACGAGCCTTCAGGGGCTGCCGGGAGTTCGAACCGTTAGGGCAAGTTCCGCCTTCAGCTTTTCGATGGTCAATATTATCTTTGAGGATAATGTCGATCTTTACTGGGCCCGGACACGAGTGCTGGAGCGTCTAAATCTCGTCACGAAACAATTGCCTCAGGGCGTTGTGCCAACGCTCGGCCCGGACGCGACCGGTCTTGGCCAAGTATTTTGGTACACGCTCGAATCGGACGAGATGAGCCTCCGCGATCTGCGCACGCTGCAAGACTGGTTCGTACGCTATCAGCTTAATTCGACGCCCGGGATCGCCGAGGTCGCGACAGTCGGCGGCTTTGTCCAGCAGTATCAGGTGGACATAGACCCGAATAAGCTCCGCGCTTACAACATGCCGTTATCCACGGTGGTCGAGGCGGTTGAACGGTCGAATAACAATGTCGGCGGAAACGTCGTCGAACAGGGTGGCGAATGGGCCATTGTACGCGGTATCGGGCTCGTCGAATCGGTCGCGGATGTCGAAAATATCGTCGTTGGCTCCCAGAACGGAACTCCAATCTATGTCCGTAATCTCGGCGAGGTCAAACTCGGCAACGCCTTTCGGACAGGCTCGCTCGATAAAAACGGCAAGGAAGCGGTCGGGGGCGTCGTCATCATGCGCTACGGCATCAGCGCGCTGGAAGCGATCGAGAACGTCAAGAAAAAGATCGAGGAGATCAAACCCGGTCTCCCTCCCGGCGTTCGGCTGGTTCCATTTTATGACCGCACGGATCTCATCAACCGGACTGCCGATACGCTCACATGGGCGTTGACCGAGGAGTTCATCCTCGTGACACTTGTGAATCTGCTGTTCCTCGCTCATTTTCGATCGACTCTGATAGTTACGATACCGCTTCTGCTCGCCGCGCTTGCCGCGTTCCTCTTGATGTATATCTTTGGGATCACGTCAAACATCATGTCGCTTGCCGGCATCGCGATCGCGGTTTCAGACCTCGTGGATGCTGGGATTGTTGTGACTGAAAATGCGTATCGGGCGATCGAGAAGGAGGGAGTGAGCTTTTCCGACAGAAAGCGTGTTTGGGAGATAGTGCTGGATGCGACGAAGATGGTCGGGCGCCCGATCGTCGCGTCTATAGCGATCATTGTTATCGCCTTTATCCCCGTCTTTGCATTAACAGGACAAGAAGGAAAGCTTTTTCATCCGCTGGCGTTCACGAAGACCTTCGCGATGATCGCGGCAGCGATAATCGCTGTGACGCTCATCCCCGTTTTGTGCGGCTATCTGCTCGGCGGGAAACTGCGGCCCGAAGAGTGGAATCCGATCATGCGCTTTTTGCGCCGAGTGTATAAGCCATTGCTCCTCGTTGCTCTTAGGAATAGGCTTGCCACGGTTTTGCTCGCTCTGGCATTTTTCTCGGGCGCGATGTTTGTCGCGACTCAGATCGGCAGCGAGTTCATGCCGCCCTTGAATGAAGGCGATCTGATGTATATGCCGGTGACTGATCCCGCAATTTCACTCGACGAGGCAACCAGAATTCTGAGCAAACAAGACGAGATCTTGAAAGCCTTTCCCGAGGTTGAATGGGCGGTCGGAAAAGCCGGACGAGCCGAAACTTCAACCGATCCCTCGCCGATAAACATGAACGAAACCATCGTTCATTTGAAGCCCGAAGATCAATGGCGTGATGGGATGACGCGGGAGAAACTGATCGCCGAAATGGACGAAGCGACGCGGATGCCGGGCGTTACAAACATCTGGACGCAGCCGATCATCAATCGCATCGAAATGCTTGCCACCGGAATCCGCTCGCAGGTCGGCATTAAGATCTTCGGCAACGACCTCGATACTCTGGAAGAAACAGCGAGGCAAATTGCGACGGTGGTAAAAGATGTGCCCGGCGCAGCGGACGTTTATCCCGAGAGGATCGGCGGAGCGCCGTACGTCGATATTGATATTGACCGCACGGCGGCGGCCCGCTATGGCATTGACGTCGGAACAATTCAGGACGTGATCGAAAAAGGAATCGGCGAAACGAATCTAACCGTGACGATCGAAGGACGACGACGGTTTCCCATCCGTGTTCGCTACGCAACCG
>CADEEU010000309.1 GCA_902826385.1 uncultured Acidobacteriota bacterium
AGAGCATCTACAAAAACTGCATCAGTTTCCGCTCGTTCAGCCGCCGCATGATGCCGAGCGAAGCGTTTACATTGGTGGTCGAGGTGCGGTCGAGAAAAGTTATGTTATCGACTATCAGGGTTTCAATGCGGGCCTCTTCGACAATTTCCCTGATATCTTCAAAAAGCATGTCCGAAAAACTCTCGTAACCCGCGGCAACATGGCCGTTCCAATACATTTCGGAACGAATGATGTCCGGCGAGAACGAGTATGGAGTCTCAAGCGTCACACCGTCATCGCCCACGGCCGAGTAACGTATCAACAACTGCTCGCGGGTTAGCTCAAAATCCAGGTAAAGGACACGCTGCGGCGGCTGTGCCGGAGCCGGCGAAGCGTCAAACGGAAAGAGCCGGACGCCGCGCGCCAAACTTTCGGCTATCTGCGTCGCCAGCAAACTTTTGCCGACGCCGGCACTCGAGAACAGCACCGCCAACTCGCCCGAAAGCCAGAACGGACCGAACAACTCCTCGGACGCAGAAATTTCCTTCGCCGTCCGCATCCAATCGTCCATCCGCTTGCTGTAAAGCATCTCCGGCGACTCTTTCACCACCGCCTTCCTGGCCTTCTCTTTCAATTTCCGTATATTCTCCCGCTCCCACCCAATCGCCGAATCATAATCCTGATCGCCGCTCTCATACATCGTCTCATCGTCATACGCCATCGCAATTTCCTCCAAAGTACGATCATTTGATCGCGTGAAACGATTGTATTATGTTTGAGTGTGTGTTGCAAAAATGGGACGGATGAAACATAGACGACGGATTTGGGGGCGGAAAGGAAGACGCGAAGAACGCAGTCAGGATTTGGCCCCATCAGGCCGGTAAATCGGGTAAAATCGGATATCTAATTTGTCCATCAATAAGAAAGTGCTGGATAAATCGGGTGGAATCGGGTAGAATCGGGTATATTGTTATGGCACAGCCCGATATCAAGATCACTCCCGAATTTCTTAGCCTGATTGCTGAGATCGACGAATTTAAGGGGCGGTGGACGGAGATGCGCGGGATTGCGCCGGAGGTGCTGAGGAATTTAAAGCGTGTGGCGACGATCGAGAGTGTGGGTTCTTCGACCCGGATCGAGGGAGCAAAGCTGACGGACGCCGAGGTCGAGAGGCTTTTGTCCGGGTTATCTATAACCTCTTTCAGCACACGAGACGAGCAGGAGGTTTTCGGCTATGCGGAGACGATGGACCTGATCTTTCAGGCGTTCGAGGAAATTCCCGTAACCGAGAACCATATTCTCCAGCTCCACCAGATGCTGCTTCGTCACAGCACGAAAGACGAGCGTCACCGCGGCGAGTACAAAAAACTTCCGAATAACGTAGTAGCACGCGATGTGGCCGGAAAAGAGATCGGCATCGTTTTTGAGACCGCGAGTCCGTTTGCAACACCAATGGAGATGCAATCGCTGGTCGAATGGGCAAAACGCGCGGACGAGGACAAGATCCTTCACCCGCTGCTGCGGATAGCGGTTTTCATCGTGCGGTTCCTGGCCATACATCCCTTTCAGGACGGCAACGGACGACTGTCCCGAATATTGACCACGCTAATGCTGCTGAAAGCGGGATACGTTTATGTTCCGTTTGCATCGCTGGAAGTGGTGATCGAAGAGAACAAGGACCTTTACTACAAGGCGCTTCGAAGAACGCAGACATCCTTGAAAAGTGAAAAGCCGGACTGGGAATCGTGGGTAGGATTTTTTCTGCGATGTCTGAAAAAGCAGAAAGATAATCTCGCGGCAAAGATCGAGGCTGGCGGCCGAAAGGAAAAACCCGAACTACCTCCGCTGTCACGTCAGGTGCTGGAATTGCTTTCCGGTCACGATGGTCTTGGGATCACGGACCTGGCCGATATGACCGGTGCAAATCAAAATACGCTAAAGGTCCGCTTGCGCGAACTGGTCGATGCCGGCTTGGTAAAACGCCACGGAAAGGCACGGGCGACGTGGTACTCAAGGAAAGATGTATTGTAATTCACGGCATGAATAGATATCATTCACAATGTGAATAGATTTACATACCCAATTACTGGCGCACGCAGAACGGCAACGAAGTCGACTTCGTTATCGAGTCGCGCGGAAGGGTGTTACCTATTGAAGTGAAATCGACCGAGCGGCCCCGACAAGACGACATAAAACATTTGAGGACGTTTTGTGCGGAATACGGAACACAATCAAGGGCCGGATTGCTGCTGCATACCGGAACCACGATCGATTGGCTCGCCCCGAACGTACTGGCTGTTCCCTGGTGGATGATAATTTGAGTCGTTCACAACCCCGCCGGCATGCACGTCTATCGGTTCGTGTCGTCACGAAGTAATTCGGCGCTGTCCGAGTGCTCTTTGCCGCGGAGAGAATCTTTCGTTCCTGTAACAAATTTATAGCCGACGCCACGGACAGTCCTTACGATCTGCGGATCGTTTGGTTTGTCTTCGAGGTACTTTCTTAATCGAACGATAAAATTATCTATCGCGCGGGTATCGGTGTCTTCCTGTAATCCCCAGACGTCTTCCAGGATGGTTTTGCGGGAGACGGTTTGGCCTTCGTGTTCGATCAGGTAGCGGAGGAGTTTTATTTCCATCATGGTGAGATGGATGGTTTCGCCGTCGGTGCGGAGTTCGAGGTTGGCGAAGTCGATGGTTTTGCCGTTGATGGTAAACGTGTCGCCGATGCGGTTTTCGCTCGTTTCGCGGCGCGACCATTCGCTGCGGCGGAGCAGGCCGTTGAGGCGAGCCAGGAAGATGTCGAGGTCGAATGGTTTAGCGAGATAGTCGTCGGTACCGGATTCGAATCCATTTAGCACGTCTTCCGGACGACCCCGAGCGGTGAGCATCAAAATCGGAATATAGTTTTGTTTTTCGCGGAGCGTTCGCGCGACTCCGAAACCGTCGATTCCGGGCAGCATCACATCGAGCACAACGGCGTCGAACTCGCCGCTTTCTGCTCGTGCCAAGCCCGACTCGCCGTCAGGAGCGATCTCGGCTTCGTGGCCTTCTGCCTCGATGTTGAATTTAAGGCCGTCGGCGATGTGTGCTTCGTCTTCGACGATGAGGATTTTCATTTTTTGTAATCGACCATCAGCTTTTCCCTATTCAGATATTTTTTTTCTCCCGTGGATAGTTAGTTAGTTGATAGTTTTTGTTCATGCCAGCGGCAGTTGAATCAGGAAAGTGCTGCCGGTTCCGATGCCTCGGCTTTGGGCCGAGACCCGGCCGCCGTGGCGTTCGATGATCGATTTGACGATAAACAGGCCGAGGCCGGTGCCGCGCGTTTCCGAAGCCGATTCGGCGACGCGGTAAAAGCGTTTGAAAATTCGTTTCAGGTCGCCCGACGCGATGCCGAGTCCGTTGTCCTTTATAAAAATCTCGGCACGTTTGTTCAGCGCCGCTCGCTTTGCCCGGATAGATATTCTTGGATTGTTCTCCGAGTACTTTACGGCATTTTCCAGCAGGTTAACGAACGCGGTCTTCAGTTCCGATTCGTCACCCATCACGGTCATCGGTTCGGCGGGCTCCGTAAACCTGATCACACCGGCGTCCAGGTTTCGCTGCGTTCTGATAATCGCTATGCACTCGGTCAGCAGCGCGGGCAGATCGATCTCCGCCGTTTTGAGTTTCGACCCGGCCCCGCCCGCCTTTAATACCTGTTCGACGGTGTTCAGCAATCGGTCGGTGTCGGCGAGCATTACGTCATAGAACTCGCGCTGTTTTTCCGGCGTTACATCGCGTGTTTTCAGCGTTTCAAGGTAGAGCTTGATCGAGGCGATCGGCGTTTTTAGTTCGTGCGTGACAGAATTTATAAACGCGTCATGTTGTTCGTTACGGCGAATTTCGCGGACCAGGAAGATCGTGTTCAGTATCAAGCCGGTGATGATGAGGGCAAAAAAGATGATGCCGAGGACCATCAGCACTACCTCACGCAGATTGAGAAGTATCCAGCCGACATTCAGGGCTATCGCCAGAACGCTGAGGCTAATGCCCAGTACTAAAAAAAATATCGCTGTTTTCTGCCGCCGCATTAGAGTAAGGTAAAAGTAGAAAGTAAAAAGGCAAAAGTAAAGAGAGCTTTACCTTTGCCTTTACTTTATACCGGTTACTTATTTGTTAAGCGGCTTCCCGAACCGGCGTCAGCTCGACCTGAACATCCTCTTTCGATTCCAGATTGAACGCGTAGACATTCTTTACAAGACCGAGTTTCCTGAGTGCGGTGATGGTGATCCAGTTTATATCGATCTCGTACCAGCGAAGGCCGTGTTTAGCCGAACGCGGATAGGCATGGTGATTATTGTGCCAGCCTTCGCCCCACGTGATCGCGGCGATCAGGCCGTTGTTTCGCGAATCATCGCGAGTATCG
>CADEEU010000310.1 GCA_902826385.1 uncultured Acidobacteriota bacterium
CGCGATTTTCCCGGTGGATTTCCCGGCGATATAAAAAATGCTTTTACTTCGCAGGGCCGCACCGCTCAGGAAAACGATGTTTGGAATCATCTTGCAAAGCTAGGAGAACTTCGCAGGCTGTATGAACCGCTCCGGCGCGGCCGGTCGCTGGATCTGGTTGACGAAGAACAGCAGTTTGCTTTCGCGAGAGTTGCGGACAACGCCGCGGTGATTGTGATCTTTAACAACGACACGCAACCCGCCGAGGTAAATTTCGATATTTCCTTCATCAGCCGGCAGGTGAATGTAAATGCGACCTTGGCAGACGGACTAAAAAAGCTTCCTGATATTCGTGTTAAAGATGGGAAGGTACGGGTAATGATGCCGGCTCGATCGGCCGGAGTATATGTCACGAAGTGATTTTCGCCCGCGAGTAACGCGCGGCCAAAAAAATCAAAGAGCGGCCGAAACTCAGCCGCTCTAGACTAATTATAAATGAAATAGGAACTCTACGCTTCTGGCTTTTTCAGCACCTCGGCGAGAGCGAGCATTCTAGCCGAATCCGCAGAATTTTTAGCCGAGGCTGCCTCCTTCTTCACCGAAGATGAAAGCTTTTTGAGCTTTCCGAACTCGCGCGAAGACTCGGCCTTCTGAATACCTTCACGCAAAGCCGCGATCCGGTCGCCGGACAGAGCCTGCGAGCGTTCCAACTGATCGACATACGCCTTAGCAACGACCAGTTTGTTAGGCCAGGTAGTCCTTTCCTGAGTCTGTACATTAAGTTCGGCTACGCGTACGATCTTGGCCGCATCGATCTCATTCTGACTGAGATTTTGAGTCGGTGTCAGTTCGAAAACATCAAGGCCGCGTGCAATCTCGGAAGAATAGATATTGCCGTTGTACCAATAAGCCGACCACGAACCGCCCATAACGATCATTTTCGGATCGATCGGTCCACGATCGAAATAAGCTATCTCGACCGGTTTGTCCGGATCGGTAAAATCCATTATCGAGATGCCGCCCTGATACCAGGCCTGTACCTTAATATCGCGGCCCGGAACCGGCACCAGCGAACCGTTGTGAGCAACGCAGTTCTCGCTGTTGGTCTGCGCGGCCGGCAGCTTGTAGTAATTTCCAAAGCTCAGCTTATTGTTCGACAAACGGAAGATGGCGTTTGCTCCCCATTTGTTCGGGTCGTTTGCCCGGCAGCGAGCGCCCATGCCGCCGCCCCATTCGTCCGTGAATACTACTTTCCTTCCATCATTGGAAAACGAAGCCGAGTGCCAGTAGGCATAGTTCGGATCGTTAACGGAATCTATACGTTTCGGATTTGCGGGGTCTTTGATGTCGAGCAAAATTCCATTACCCGAACATGCTCCGGCGGCAAGGCCTAGTTCCGGATAGACCGTAATATCGTGACAGTGATTGCTCTCTTCCGGACGTCCTTTGTTTTCGTGCGAACCGCCATCGGTGAGAGCGTTTATCTTGCCTGTAGCCGGGTCGGCGAAAAGTCGCGGGCTTGAGACTATTTTTGAGTCTTTAGGAGCGCTGAGCGGGACCTTGATTACGTCGATGCTAAAAAGCGAGGTGTTGATGTCCTTGTCAGCCGGCGCGTTAGAGCATCCGGCGAGCTCGGCATCCGATCTTACGAACGAAGCTCCCGAGACGTAGATGTAAACGTTTTCCTTGTCCTTCGGGTCGACGACGAGCGTGTGCGTATGCGAGCCTCGGCACGTCTGAACGGCACCGACCTGTTTCGGATTGCGAATATCGGAAATATCAAAGATCCGGACGCCGCGAAAACGGTCTTTTTCAGCCGCCGGAGGACCGCCCTGGTTGGCAGCCATTTCCTGCGGTGTCGGCAGCGGAAAACTCTGCGTTCCGCAATCGATCCTGCCGTTTGGCATTTCGACCGACATAAACATCAAATTTCTGTAAACAGATACGTCGCCCTGGCCACCCGGACACAACATTGACGTGACCAGTTTGGACTTTGCCGGATCGGATATGTCGTAGATGTTAATGCCGTAAAAATTACCCAGGAAAAGATGATTGCCCTGAAAAGCCAGGTCAGAATTAGCCAGGGCAAGCCCGGCAACGGACATTCTCATCCCGGCGGGTATCTGCGCATTAGGAGGAATTCCCATCGAACCGAGGGCTTGGGTGACCTTCTGCGAATTCGGGTCGGTCCCAAGTTCGAAGGCTTCGGGCTTTTTGAGCAGAAGGACGTGCTTTATGCCGACCGATGCTTCACCGGCATCAAACAAGCCCGGCGTCAATTTTGCACGCGGGTCGTTCACGTCTGCTCCGGTCATCCCGGCGGGCATTGTCGGCGTCGTCGGGGCATTTTGGCCGAACGAAGTTATTGCAAAAAAGGAGCTCAGGAAAACGGAGATAACCAAGAGACGAAAAGGTTTGGTGGATACTCGATTCATAGTATTTATTGTTACGGCTTTTTATTCAAAAGGGTTTCCATACTCTTAATTTCGGCACGCTGGCCAGTGTCGACATCAGTGGCAAAGCTGAAAAGCTCAGCCTCATGGCCGGCTCCGGCCGTTTCAAAAAGGTCTTTTACCATCACAAGAGCTCCTTGGTGGTGTTGTATCATTCCAGCCAAGAACAGGCGATCGAACTCTGCACCCTTGGCTTTCTTTAATTCGTCCATCTGTTTCGCACTCAACATTCCCGGCATCAGCATCTGATGGCCGGACGAATGGCTGCCATGCGAGTGCGAGTCGGGTGCATCGGGCATCTTCATCGAAGTAGATTCACTTCGGACCTCAAGCCATCGCTGCATAAACTCCATTTCGTCCGATTGTGACTTGCTTATGCGCGCACCGATCATCCGGATATCCTTATTCTCCGTTCGCGACTCGATCAGATCCGTCATCTCGACAGCCTGCGCGTGGTGCATAATCATCCCCTGCATGAACTCAATATCCTTTGCCGAACGCGGCGGAAGTTTCGCGCGTGTCGACGCGGGCAATACCTGTGTCCCCTGTCCGGGTGCGCCGGGCTGAACGACAACCGGAGCCGAATCCGGCCGTTGCGCCCAAACGGGAAGTGACGAGAAACAAAATACGGCGACCGCGCCTGCGACAAAGACGCTAGACAACACAAGAGAAGCCGCGGAACGAGCCTTACGGATGATGTTCAAGAATTTGATGTCGACGAGTGTTAAGTGGGTCATTTTCTCCTTCACATTAGCACAAATGAGATTCTGTCACGAAACCAGTCGAACCTGTCGCCCGGAATCTTAAACTAAGAAAACATTCTTTTGCCAACGGTTGTCTTTCTATTTCGTCACAACCAAAAAAGCGACCTGAACCGGTCGCTTAATGTTCCTGATTTCCCGAGCCGCTATCGTAACCGAAACGATTACGATAGGCTTGCGAGCCTGCTTTGGGCCAGCGATAACTGGGCGGTTTAGCTTGCTAATTTACGGAGCGGCATTTCCGAAAGCTCGGAGAAACAATCCTTTATGGTTTTATGGCATCGCCGTTTCCCCAATGATAAAACAGCGAAAGGCTGATCTGGTGATCGTCATAAAGCTTTTCCACATCGTTCGAAGTTTGTTTTTCAAATGCGTAACCAAGGTCGAAGCCGAGCCGGTCTGTTAAAGTGCGCTGCCAATTCAGCTGCCATGTATATTTTCGGTCGCGGCGAGGCACACGCACGTCGCCGACCCGCAGTGTTCGCGAATAAAGCCGCGGTTTATAAGCAAAACCGGCTTCGAGAAGATCTTTCTTGCTTAGTTGATATTTGAACTCTGTATCGTAGGTCGAGCGAATATAATTTTGACGCGGGTCCCGCGCCCGGTTCTGGTCGTATCGATAGCCGATCTCCCAATCGAACTTCTTACCAAACGCACGGGAAAATTTTAGACCGTACATAGGATTCACCGAATTTCGTTCGGCGTCTTCCGGTAAGAACCGCTTGATGCGATAGGCGTAGTAGATCTGCGCACGCGTCTTGCTGTCAACTCGAAATCCAAGTTTTTGGGTTGCGATAAATTGGTTGTTTGTTTCACGGTCGTCGTTTGTGCCCTTGAAGATCGCCTCGGCTTCCGTTTCGGAACTCCAACGGCCCAGGGTAAATCGATATGAAGCTCCGAAATAGTGCCCAATCCTGTTAAGGTCGGTACGCCGCGTGTAGCGCGATCCGGCAAAACCATAGATGACGCGGCCGCGATGGCGTTTTGAACGTATTTGGTAGCCGGCAGTGATCGAAGGGGTGAAGCCAAAAGCTCGGACCGCAACCGGATCGTGTTCTAAGTTACTGTTAAAGACTGAGTTCAATCCAGCCAGCACGCTCCATGTTTTCGTCCACTCATCTTTATCCGCAGCCGACTTTGTCCCTGCTTT
>CADEEU010000311.1 GCA_902826385.1 uncultured Acidobacteriota bacterium
CAGACAGGTTTCGGCCGCCTATGTAGACGGTAAAGCTTTTGCCGGCATTGATCGGCACGGCGCTCAGGGTGAGCTGGCCGTTAAATCCCGTATATTTGACTTCGATGTCGTCCGAGCCTGTTTCGAGTTTTTTCGTTACGGACGCATCTTCCGTAGCCGAGACGCTGACCTCTGCAATCTCCTGAGAAGGAACGGACCTCTTTGAACGCTCTTTTCGGGCCGAGTGCAGCCTGTAATTTCCGAACGGAACGCCTGAAATTTCGACTGTACCATCAACCGCGGTCGCCGCTTGACCGACTACCTTTCCGGAGGCCGAATCTTCAAGCCAAACCTCTAAATTTCCCGCCGGACGGCCTTCGGGCAGAAGCAGTTTCGCCGAAACAGTACCGCAGCATTTTTCCTGCAATTCAGCCGTTCCATATTTCGATCTGACAGCCGACCGGTCTATCTCGGACAGCGTGCGATGAGCAAAGCCCTGCAGGCCGAAAACTCCGTTCTTTCCGAAATTCTCGTACATTACCGACCCGCGTATCGACGAATGTTCGAGTCCGAGGACGTGCCCGATCTCGTGTGTGAGCGTTGCCTCGACATCGAAGGTGCCGAAAGTTCCGTCGGTTGAAAATTGCTGATAGGGATTGAGAACTATATCGGCCTCGGAAATGCGGCCTTTGGCGTCGAAAAAGACTCTAGTTGTAGCGGCGATTTCCTCGGCGTTTTTGGCGAATAACAGAGCATTTTCCGCGCTGGGAGCCACCGTGATCAGGCTGATGCCGTCTCCCGCCGGGCCTTGAGGACTGACGTTTAGCTTATCGGAAAAGACCTCGCGAAACTCAATTCCGCTCGCCTCTTCCCACGTCTGTAAACTGCGTCGCAGCGCCGATACAAGATCGCTGCCGGATTTGACATTCGAGGCCGGCCGTAAAAGCGAGCCGGAGATAGCGATCGGAATGACCTTTGTCCGCCACTTTAATGCCGGTTGTGGCCTTTCAGCCGTCGCCACGGAGCCAGTCTCGGCGACAAGCGTCATAACCTGTGTAAACACAAGCACCGACACAAGCAGAAAGGCGAAAAAACGGGCCATAATAAAGCTAGCTAGTTCATGTCGCGGGCAAACCCTTCGGAACCTTCAACGCCGACCTTTTCAAGATCGGCAAATGCCACGATCAAAAGAAGAGCAACCAGCGAAACGGTCGCCAAAACATAAAGAACGGGAATAAGTTCAAGGTATATCAGCGTACCGATTAGAACGGCGAGCACGACAAGCCAGAAAAGTGCGATCGTCCGGCGGCTGAATTTCGGTTTTTGAGTGTTCATTATTTATTCCAAAGTAGTAAAGGATACCACTAGAATACGTCTTATTGAAACAAATTTCCGCTTTTTGAACAATTACGATGCGTTCCGAATGGGATTGGTTGGTCAATCTACGATTCGCAGCGGGAGCCTGGCCAGCGGGACGTTTCTTGCTGTATCCGCTTCCGGAAAAGGAGCCGGCCTTCGAGATCCGCCCTTCTGTTCGACATCGATAACGTCATAAGGCTCTAATTTTGGGTCTTCGGCCTTCTTTTCCTGAATCGCACGAATATCGAACTCAAGCAAGCGTGTTTCACCTTTTCGACGGTGAATACGAACCTTTCGGCTATCGGAGTCTTTTGAAACACCGCCGGCCGCCGCAATTGCCCGGGTAAGAGTCAGGTCAGGCGTTAAGTTCATCCGCTTCGGTACGGCAACGTCGCCCGTTAAAAAGACCGGAGGTGCCTCAACGACAGTGACGATGTCGCCGCTCAGAATGTGAACATTTGCCTGGGCATCTCCTGTCAAAAGATCGGCGATCCGTATCGAAATCCGCGTCGGTGCTTGGCCGATAGAGGCGCTGCAATTCACATTGGGCGGGCGAAAGATCGTTATCTCGCCGCTGGAGCTGTCAGTGATGCCGCCCGAAATTACTATCAGCTCGGTAAGCGTTAAAGTCCGTCTTAACTGCAATCGCTGCGGCTTTTTTACGGCCCCGTTCACATAAGCAAGCGCCCGGTTGGAACGGTCGATTATTCTTACGACCACCGAAGGATTCTTTAGAAAAACATTGTACTGCTCAAAAATCGATGCCGCTACGTCCTTTTCAGTCTTGCAGAGTGCGAACACCGGATTTTCTACCCGGTCAAGCCCGTCGAGAAAACCTTCGGGCGTAACGCTGCCTCGCCAATCGAATTCGAAACTGCCGACGACGTCAACGTCGACCAGGTCGCCATAATGTATCCGTTCGGTTACAGAATTTTGAGCAAGACAAAACTGTGCAAACACTAAGGCCAGAGCCAGAGAAAAGCAGATCGATGAAATGGTCTTTTGTTTCCGAAATGCGGGATGAGGCGCCGCTGGACGCGGTACCGAGCTAATCGGCGCGTTCATTCTGTTGCTCCTTGGGCCGAACACGGCGGTTTCGCGAGCGGGACGAAACGCCGATCGCAAATCCTCTGAATTCGAGGTTGCAGCTGTCACAAAGCAGATTATGTAGAAATATCAATTTCGAGAGAAAGGGAGTAGGCCTGTATCCCTTGCGAATTCTCGTACTTCGGCATTTTGGGCACTTTTGAGAGATCATTTTGTAGTTCGGTCACCTAAACTCAGTGGAAGTCGACCTTTCTACCGGCCCGAGTGTTCGGTCCGAGCGTCGGAATCAACGGGCCTGCTGAATACGGCTTATCTCTAGATTTATCTTATCCAGAATCAGGGCTCTCTCCTCAAAGTTAACATCAAATTTACTCAAACAGGAAAGGGCGTTTTGGTAATGCTCGACCGCGTCATCATTGCTTCCTTGTTCCGCCGCCCGTTCCGCATTGTTAATGTACAATTTAGCACGGGCTGAAGTTACGAAAATACGCAGCACTTCCTGCGATTCCGTGAGCGTCGGCTCTTCAGGATAAGCTTCGATCGCCCGATCGACCGCACCAAGAGCATCCGCACCCGCGCTTATCTTATCCTCGATCGAACCTGGATTGCCTGCCTCTGCCGTAAACGAGCGGGCCTTAATCTCGGCCCACTTTAGCATGTGAAAACGATGCCGCCCGGCGGCCGACTTTGAGCCTTTTTTCATCGCCGGAATTCGCGGCGATGTCGGACGTGCCGCAGAAAGCTCCGCGGCTACGAGTCGCAGGTAATCTTCACAAAGATCGAAAACTTCCTTATGCGCATCGGCGAATTTTCCAAGGACCTTCGCGGCCTCTGATTTCGCCCGGATCTCCTGCAGAAGCTCTTCGTTACGTTTCAGCGAAAGCTTTGGGCCTGAAATGTCCCGATCGTGATGGTTGTTCACGAACCTTAGCTGCCGCGAAAGCATCTGAGCAGCCAGAGCTCTTCGTCTCGCCCGCCGAAAAATAACCTCGCGAACAAAAATGAACGAGATCGAGAAAGATGCCGCCGCGATTGCCGCCGCGATCAACGGCGTGTCGTCGATTCCATCGTGAAGGGCCGCCCACACTATGAAGAAGACCGACGCAGACGCAAACGCGGCCAGCAGATAATAGTTAACAGGGTTGAGGCCGGCCGAAACCGGACTCTGCCTTAGGTAAGGACTATTTCTGGAACCTATTGCTCTCTGCCTTTGATCCATTCACAACGCGCCGTTCACCGGCGTAGACTGACCATTAAACGAGAATCATAGTGAATTTTCCGTCAAGATTTGTCAATATTCTTATTGTCCGATCGCCGACCAACAAACCGCGTCCTTTCTGCTATAATCCCCTCGCTGTGAAAAAGCCGAAGGTAAAGAAAAATAAAAAAAGCCTTTTCGAGACGATTCGAAAGCCGACCGCGCCGCCTTCGCGAAAGCTGGGAGATGAAAAACGGCCTGATAAATCCGACCCCGTAAATCGAAAGTCGAAACATAAAAAGCCACTGTCCGAAGAAACCGATGTTTAAGAAAAAGAACGGATCAACACAACCTGAAACGTTGAAAACATGGGCACGGCCCGAGATGCAGGTGACGTTTCGTGCCGAAATAATGCCTGGAAGAACCCGCGAGGAACGTACGTTTCGAATCAAGACCGTTCGGGCAAACGGCCGCGTAGAACTGCACGATTTTATCGGCGAACACCGCGAGGGGGCTTTTGAACCGATCAACTTTTTACGCGAAAAAACGAAGTAGCACCCCAATCGTATTCGCGGCCTACCTCGAGCACCTCAACTCTCGGTAAATCCAAATCTGCTATTTGAGCCACGATCTCGCCGGAATAAGCCGGTTTTATGTTGACGACATAAATTGAGCAATCTTCCCGCGCGACCTTGCCGATCTCTTCAGACAGCTTTTCGGGTGTCAGATGAAACGACAGGTCGGCA
>CADEEU010000312.1 GCA_902826385.1 uncultured Acidobacteriota bacterium
GCAAGCATAGCGGCGTGATGGCCTTCGGGTGGAGCACAGCGAAATGCAAATGCGGTTGCGTTTTTGGTCCAGTCCGACCGCCAAAAGACTGTGCCGTTGTCCTTGAAATGGTATTGAAGCGGCAGCTTATCCAAAGCGGCCGGCTTTATGTCGGGGTCGCGATTTATGAACGCCCACATTGGCTCGCGCGTTTTTAATTTCGTTTTCGTCCGGAGAAAATCGCCGACCGTTTGAGCCTCTGCGTCCTTATAAACGGCCGCAAACCGGTAAAGAATGTCGTATTCGGATTCGATAGTCTCTCTTCGACGAGTACCGTTTCGGTTCAACGCACCATCGCCGATATCTGCGAAATCGAAAACATTCTCGCCGTCCGGCAAAACCGAATGCATGACGTAGTACTTCATCCCGTCGAATTTCGGTTTCATCCGAACGTACAGATTCTCACCCGTTGCCGCCATATGGGCGTCGAAATAGCGGACCATCCAGCGGAAGGCAAAGCCGAAGTAATGAAAGCTTTCGTAAAAATATCCGTCGGTGCCGAAGGCGGTCATCGTCCGCTCATAAATCGAGCGGGCAAGTCGAGCCCAATCATGAGCCTCTTCGACTTCGTCCATGACGGCGTAGGCCGCGATCGCAAGGCCGGCCATCGGGATCCAGGTATGATTTTGCGTGTAAGTGTAGCGTTTGCCTGGTTTGTACTTGAAAAACTCGTACATCAGCCGGCCCTGCATTACTAGCTTGTTCCGAATGGTTTCGCGCTCGCTGGTGGAAAGCTTGTCGTAAAGAACGTCGTACGCAAAGGCCAGTGCGTAAAGCAGATGTGCCGGCGGCAGATCGACATTAGGTTTGTTGTACGTATAGCCCCAAAGCGGCATTTCGCAGGCCGCAAAAGTCCATTTCTTGGCGGCGTTGAGATATCGCTCGTCCTGTTCGACTACGTAAGCAAGCACTGTTTGGGTGATCTGAAAAGCCATCGCGTATTGGGTCACGCTTCCTGCCTTTCTCTTGTCGATACCGCTCTTGTAAAGGTCTTCGTCCTTCGGGTCGGGAACCGGTCGCTTCAGTGTCTGGATGTCGGCCAAGGCCTCTCTCCACAGTTCCTGGCTCTCACCTTTCGCCTTGGTTCTAAAGACCGCGATGTCTGAGGCCTTGAAAAACAGCCGCGGATGAACGCCTTTTAATTCAGGGGAAAGCTCGACCTTTCTTTTCAATAATTCATCAAAGGTCGGAGTCTTTTCGGAGAAGGGTTTGTGCTGCGCAAAAACAGGCCGGCTCGACAGTGATATCAGGCAAAAAAGAAGTACCGCCGCAAAGAGTTGCAGCTCAAATTCTGCCGGTTTTATGTTAACGTTAACAGACACGGTATAAATTGTTTGCTATACGGATGACCAGTCAATCTATTACACGGTAGACTGCCGGACAATCAGTTCACATTCGAGGACTCGGTTTTCCGTTTCTATTTCTCGGTTCTTGATTCTTCTTAGCAAAAGCTCGGCGGCGAGTTGCCCTTGCAGCCGCATCGGCTGTCGCACCGTAGTCAGCGGAGGCAGCGTATGAAGAGCCAGCGGCGTGTCGTCAAACCCGACAACTGCGATGTCACGAGGTATCGCCAGTCCGGCTTCCTTAACGGCGGTCATTGCTCCTACCGCCGTAAAATCATTTCTCGCAAATACTGCCGTCGGCCTGTTCGGCAGCGACAACAGCCGCTTCATGCCTTCGTACCCGATCTTCTCAGTCGAGTATCCGGGCGATTCGGACGCTGTCTCTTTTTTTCCGGTTATCAATCGCTCGTCAATGGGAATGTCGTGTTTGGTAAGCGCTGCCAGATAGCCCTGCAGCCGTTTCAGATTTGCACGATCATTGAACGAGGCACCAATAAACGCTATCCGTTTGTGCCCCAGGTCGATCAAATGCTGCGTCGCTTCGTAGCCGCCCGAAAAGTTATCGGCGGCGATCGAATCAACCTGATCGTGATGAAAATCGCGACCGACGACGACAACCGGTATGTACCGATCGGCGATGCCCGCAAGCCTTTCATCGCCCTCCTTATTGGACCTGGTAGCGACGATTATCCCATCGACATTGTGATCGACCAGCGAATCAAACGCCGCTATATCTTCTTTCGCACTGTGCTCGCTTATGCAAATAAAAAGATTGAACCCGCCAGCGGAAAGTCCTTCTCGGACCGCGTTTGCAATCTCGGTCGAATACGGATTTGAAATGTCGCCGAGCACCAGACCAACCGTCTCGGTCCGCTGGCGTTTGAGGCTCCGAGCAAGTCCGTTTGGCCGGTAATTCATCTCGGCCACCGCCTGCAAAACCCGCTCTCGCATCTCTTCGCTTACATAGCCACTCTTGTTCACCACGCGAGAAACCGTCATCGGAGCGACGCCGATCGTTGCTGCAATGTCACTCAAAGTTGCGGGTTTCTTCCGGGTCATGAGGTAGCGATGTATGTTAACGTTAACTTAATATCACATAAATCTCACCGGCGCAACTCTTTTTGACCGAGGGTCGAATCTCATGCATGGGAGAGAGAACCCTTAGAAAATGGAGCCGGTGAAGGGACTTGAACCCCCGACCTGATGATTACAAATCAACTGCTCTACCAACTGAGCTACACCGGCTTAGGGTGGGCGCCGCTAGAATTGCGGCAAAGCGAGATAGTAGCAAACGCCGCGGCGGCTGTGCAAATAAGTTGGTGGTGCTAAACGTCTGGCGGGGAAATCGGTCTGAATGACAGACGCCAGAAAAAAGTTGTTGACCTTTTTGCTGACGCAAGTTTAGACTTTTGGGAGTGAGCCTGCCTCAGGGCTCGTCCACAAATTATCCGCCTATCGCTCTACTCCGCCCCGGAGTAATCAAAGACACAAGATCGGCATAGTAAAAAGGAGATCAGAAGTGAGCTTTCAAAGATTTGGAAAGATCGGCTTGGCGTCGCTGTTTGCGGGCGCTTGTTTTCTAGGCTCGACCGCATCCGCACAGCGTCCGAGCTCGATGGCGGGCGATGTTGCACCGCGACCGATGCGTGTAACGGAGGGCAATAACGTACATTGCGCCGGCTACGTTACGAGTTCGTCAATCGATACCGGCTCGCGCCTCGTCGGCGGATATAACGAGCAGGACGGTTGGTTTTACTCTGAAGGGCAGGTGGTTTATCTAAGCGCCAGTGGAGCAAAAGTCGGCGACGTGTTTTCGGTGGTCCGTCCGCGTGGCCAGGTGAAAACGAAATGGACCACGAAAGCGAGCCTCGGAATGTACGTTCAGGAAGTTGGAAGCGTCGAGGTTATTAGGATGAAGGGCGATCACGCCGTCGCTCGCGTAAAACGATCTTGCGATAATTTCCTGCTCGGCGACCTGGTAAGGCCGATGGAGAACCGAGAAGTTCCAGCCTTCACAAATCGTCCGGCTTTGGATCTATTCGCGGACGCTTCGGGCAAGGCTCGCGGCCGTCTGTTCATGGCTCGTGACAATCAGGAAGTGCTAAGCCGCGAGAACATCGTTTATGTGGACCTCGGAGCCGAAGACAGTGTTAAAGTCGGCGATTACATGACGGTCTTCCGTCCGCTTGGAAAAGGAAATCCGTTTGAGAATGACGAGGACGAGTCCGTAGAGGCCCGCAACCGCAACTTTGGCAGTTTTGAATACAAGGGCGGTGAATTCTCGAATCAAACGGCTCGAAAATCGGGCGAGAATGCTCGCGGTAGAGTTGTTACTACTGAGAAAGCCAAAGAAGGCCGTCCAGAGATCCGAAAAGTTGTCGGCGAATTGGTCGTCTTGAACGTGAAAGAACGCACCGCGACGGCGATGATCGTCCGTAATGCTCAAGAGATCCACACCGGCGATTGGGTCGAAGTTCAGTAGTTTCAAGCTGAATCAGTTAAAAGGGTGGGCATTTTATGCCCGCCTTTTTGTTTACGCACCCTAGTCGTTAGACTACGGACGGTGAAGATATCATCGCTCAACAAGAGGTCGCTGGTCGCGGGATGTCGAAAGCTCTCCAGTGATCCGCATCTTCGGGTTGTCTATGAGACTTTCGGAGTGCCCCCGCTGTGGGATCGAGAACCGGGATTCGCTACTCTTCTGCAGATAATCCTCGAACAGCAGGTATCGCTAGCGTCCGCCAAGGCGTGTTTTGATAAGCTCGCGGCTTACCTTGGCGATATCACGCCGGAAAGTTTGTTATCGTTAGGCGATGCCGAGCTTCGGTCGGTCGGATTTAGTCGACAGAAGACGGCGTATGCCAGACATCTTTCTGAGGCGATCCTCGAAGAGCGACTGCGGCTTGATCGACTGCACCT
>CADEEU010000313.1 GCA_902826385.1 uncultured Acidobacteriota bacterium
GTAGCGGAATGTGTAGAAAGAACGAAGGAATGAGAAAAGCGTGTGAAACACGCGGCATCGAATAATGGCACATACTCGATTTCTGTATCACATAGTTTTCAGAACGAAAGGCGGCGAACCATTGATAAGCACGTCGTGGGAAAACGAATTGTACAGATATCTCGGCGGAATCGTAAAAGGCTGGAAGGGAATTCCGATAGAGATAAATGGAATGCCTGATCACGTGCATTTGCTTGTATTACTGGTGCCGTGTGATTTTCCCGCATTCATGCGCGAGTTGAAGGCGAATTCTTCGAAATGGGCAAAGGGGCATAATCCGAATTTTTCGTGGCAGCGTCGTTACCGAGCGTTCACCGTTAGTTCGTCTGTTGTGGACAGGGTGCGTTTGTATATCAAGAATCAGAAGAACCACCACGCGAAGCAGCCGTTTGAGAATGAATATCTTGAGTTGTTGGAGAAGTTCGGACTACAGGTTACGCTTCGCTCCACCTGTAGCTAAAGTTATGTGGCGTGCTCCGCACGCTTAAGAAATGAAATTATCACCAACAGAAATATTTAAGGGCAAGAAGATCTTCTTTATCGGGGGGACCGGTTTTGTCGGAAAGGTTACGTTGTCGATGCTGCTGCATAATTTTCCGGATGTGGGACGGGTTTATGCGACGGTGCGGGCGCGGGATGAGAATGAGTCGAGGACGCGGTTTTGGACGAGTATCGTTACGTCGCCGACCTTTGATCCGTTGCGGGAGAAATACGGTGACGGGTTTGAGGCGTTTATAAAGTCAAAGGTCGTGCCGGTGAATGGGGATGTCGGGAACGAGTTTCTTGGGCTGGATGAGAAGCAGGCGAAGAAGATAATGCGCGATACGGACGTCATTATCAATGGGGCCGGGAATGTCACGTTTAATCCTCCATTGGAATCCGCCTTAAGGACGAATGTGGTCGGGTCGAACAATATTATCAAGATGGCGCGGATGATGAAGAAGCCGCGGTTGGTTCATGTTTCGACTTGTTTTGTGGCGGGCAAACGTTCGGGGGCGATATGGGAAAACGAGCCGGTGGTCGGGTATTTTCCGCGGAAGAATGATCTGGTCGGGACGACGTTCGATGTGAATCGAGAGGTCGAGGACTGTGCAAGGTTGAGCGAACAGGCACGGCAGGAAGCGGACGACGCAGTACAGGCGGCGAAGTTTCGCGAGTTAGCCCGATGTCGCTTTATTGAAGAAGGCCGCGATCCGGATGACGAAGCGGAACTGAAATCAGCGATCTTCCGCGAACGGAAGATGTGGATCCGCGAACGAACGACCGAGCTCGGAGCGGAGCGTGCCGAGTATTGGGGTTGGACGAACATTTACACGTATTCGAAATCGCTGGCCGAGCAGATCATCGCCGGGCAGGACGATATCGTGAAGACGCTTGTTAGGCCATCGATCGTTGAATCGTCGCAGTCGTATCCATTCCCGGGTTGGAACGAAGGATTTACGACGACAGCTCCGTTGATATTGATTGCGTTAAGAGGCCAGCCGGTAATTCCTGTTAATGAAAAACTGATCCTTGATGTGATCCCGGTTGACATGGTTTCCGGAGTGATCATTGCGGCGGCGATGAATACGCTGGTCGATCCTAATCCGCCGCTTGTGTTTCAGGCGTCGTCGGGGGATTCGAACCCGAACGATATGAAGCGGATCGTCGGGCTGGTCGGGTTGTACAAGCGGCAGCATTTTGACGAAAAGGAAAAGGGCAATAAGATCACGAACAAGCTGGCGGGAATGGTCGAGGCGATACCCGTGAAGCAGCGTGCGTATGAGCTGACCAGCGCGCCGATGCTGAACAAGCTGGCGAAACGGGCCGACGATCTGATGGATCGCGCCACTCCGCGATGGGGCGGCGGGCGGATCGGCAACATCATTTCCGATCTCAAGAAATCTACCGAAGATTTTAAACGCGCCACGCAGGAGACGATGGACGCGTTTGCCATGTTTAAGCCGTTCATGATCGACAACGAATATCTCTATCGATCGGACAACGTACGGGCTTTGATGTCGGTCATCAAGGAAAAAGAAAAACATCTGCTGCCGTGGTATCCGGAACGCCTTGATTGGTACGACTATTGGCTCAACGTCCATTTTCCGGGAATGCGTAAATGGGTGCTGCCGACGCTTGAGGAAGAGCTGAAGATCCAAGAGCGGCGCTCGTATACGTATCGCGATCTACTCGATCTTTTCGACACTTCGGTCAAGCGTTTCCCGACGCGTGTTGCGATGCGGATCGAGCGCAATGGGCGGAAGGAGCAGTACACGTTTGAGGACGTTCGCGAATTGACACTGCGGGCCGCGGGTTTTTTGGCGAAGAACGGAATCAAGCAGGGCGACCGTGTGATCCTGTTTTCGAACAACATGCCGGAATGGGGAATTACTTATTTCGGTATTTTGAAGGCTGGTGCGACGGCGATCCCTATCGATCCGGCGAGTTCGGTGGATGAGATTGTTAATTTTGCAAAGGCGGGCGAGGCTTCGGCGATTGTGATTTCGCCGAAATTGGCGGCGGAGATCGGAACGCGGACGCCTTCGTCCGCGAGCGGCGACGGGAATACTTTGAAAGAAGCACTGGCAGACGAAGGCGTCCGCGTTCCTTCCGTGTGGACCTTCGACGAAGTTTTCGAAATGCCGAGTGAAATAGAAGAATCAAAGCGGCTTGCTCTGCTGCCTCCGAAGGTTTTGTCTAACGCGGTGGCTTCGCTGATCTTTACCTCCGGCACGACCGGAAAGCCGAAGGCGGTGATGTTGTCGCACAAAAATTTCACGAACATGATCTCGATGCTGTCGAGCGTTCTCGATATGGACCTGACGGATGGCGTTCTGTCCGTGCTGCCGATGCATCACACGTTTGAATTTTCGGCGGGATTTTTGACGCCTTTTTCTAATGGAACGCAGATCACTTATTTAAATGAGCTGACGGCGGAAGACCTTTCGAAGACGATCGAGAACGGGCATGTGACCGGCATGGTCGGTGTTCCTGCGTTGTGGGAAATGCTGCACCGGCGGATCAAAACCCGATTGCGCGAGCGCGGCGATTGGATCGCCGATCTGGCTGACAACGTTATCGAATTCAACGCGTGGATCCGCGACAACACGCCGTTCAATCTGGGGCCAATCGTGTTTTTCCCGATCCATCAGGGAATGGGCGGGAAGATGCGTTATTTGATCTCCGGCGGGTCTGCGTTGAGTGAGAAGGTGCAGAAGGATCTGCACGGGCTTGGGTTTACCGTGCTGGAAGGCTATGGATTGACTGAGAGCTCGCCGGTGCTGACCGTCACTCGGCCGGGCAACAAGCTGCTGCGCGGAAGCGTCGGAAAACCCCTGCCAGGTGTTGAAGTAAAGATCGACAATCCGGACGACGGCGGCGTCGGCGAGGTGCTGGCCCGCGGGCAGAACGTGATGCTTGGGTATTATAACAACGACGAAGCGACCGAAGCAGTTTTACAAGATAGATGGCTGCGGACGGGCGATCTTGGACGAATCGACGAAGACGGAAATCTATTCATTGTAGGTCGGTCGAAAGATGTGATCATCGATTCTAACGGAAAGAACATTTACCCGGACGAGATCGAAGATCTTTATTCAAAATCCGGATTCGTAAAAGAGCTGAGCGTCGTCGGGCTGCCGGATGAGGACGGCGGCGAGAAGATTGCGACGCTCGTAGTGCCGGATTATGAGCACGACATCGCATTGGCTCGAGCTGAAGTAAACAAGAAGATCGAGGATCATTTTCGCGAAATTTCCGCAGGATTGCCGTTTTTCAAAAGAGTAAAAGTTCTTCACATCACTCCGTTCGAGCTGCCGCGGACGGCAACTCGAAAAGTAAAGCGGCCCGAGGTGGTCGAGATGGTGCAGGCCCTTGAAGATCGCGACAAACGCAAGACGAAGGCGGCGGTCGAATCGAAAGGCGACGACAATCTTGTTTGGATCAGAAAGATAGTTGCCACCGTTTCGAATCGTCCACTGTCGGATATTGCCGTCGAAGACAAGCTTTCCGATCTGGGTTTCGATTCGTTGATGTTTGTCGAACTGCAAGCCGCGGTTGAGGATGCCGGCGGCCGTGTTTTGTTGCCGGATACGCTGAACGAAGTTCAAACTGTCCGTGAATTATTGACGGCCGTTCAGCGCCTTGATAAATCCAAAAAACTTGTCGACGAACCAAAAGTCGAAGAGAAGAAAGAGGGCGAGGAAATCCATATTCCTTCGCTCGTTCGTCGCATCGGGAACGCTGCGGT
>CADEEU010000314.1 GCA_902826385.1 uncultured Acidobacteriota bacterium
TGGCAAGTTACTATACCGTCAGTTGGAACTGGAGCCGGCCGAACGGCAACAGTAATTTCCCGGTTGGCGGCATCGACGCGCGGCTTACCGGAACGTATCGGCTGAACACGTCGCAGAGCGACAATGTCGACAACGTTCTCGATCGCGAGTTAGGTTCATTCAACCAAAATGACCGCGACCGTTTTCGGCGAAATCTCGAGCGCCGTTTTGCTTCGCCGGAGGAGCTGGCTATTGAAAAACGCGGTCGCTCATTCACGGTTGCGTCGAACCTGGCCGCGCCGGTAACGGTACAGACGGACAACGTAGCGAAAACGGAAACAACGCCGCGCGGACGGACTATTAGAACGACCGCCTCGGCAAATAGTGCAGGCGTAACGATCATGACCGACGGAGACCGGGCGAACGATTTCTGGCTTTCGTTTCAACCTGAAGGCCGTGACCGTTTGCGGGTGACGAAGCGCTTGTATCTGGAAAATCAAAACCGACAGATATCGGTGACCAGCGTTTATGAGAAGAATTCGAACACCGCGAATTGGCCGAACGTTGACGGCCGTCCAAACTGGAATAATACCGGCCGTACGGATTTCTACATCCCGAACGGTGTTCAGTTGACGGCGGTGCTGCAAAACCGCATTTCGACCAAGGCGTCACAGATCGGCGACCGGTTTACGATGGAGGTCACCTCGCCGAGTCAGTATCGCGGAGCGATCATTAACGGCCGATTGGCCGAAGTGCAAAGTTCTGGCCGCGTTAGCGGACGTGCAAACGTTGCGCTTGAGTTCGATTCGATTCGGATGAACGGACGCGAATACACCTTTGCCGGAGTTGTCGATTCGGCGCGAGAGGCCGACGGCGATACGATCAGCCTGTCGAATGAAGGGAACGTTCGCGACGGCAACCAGACGACGCGAACCGTGACGCGGGCCGGTGTCGGGGCCGCACTGGGTGCAATAATCGGCGCTATTGCCGGCGGCGGTTCGGGCGCGGCTATCGGAGCCGGAATAGGTGCCGGGGCTGGAGCCGGCTCGGTGCTGATCCAGGGTCGGGACAACCTTGAACTGGAACAGGGCAGTACGTTTAACATTACGGCGTCCGCACCCCAGAACGTCGGACGGAATCAATAAACGAATTGATTTTTCGCCGGCACGACAAAAGGCCGCATGGAATGGTAATTCCGTGCGGCCTTTGCTTTTTAGTGTTTTGTGTTCGCTTACTTGATTCTGGAGACGGCGAAGGTTTTTCCGTCTGCCCTGACAAACGTTCCGGTGTTGTAATTCCCGTCGTCGAATCTAAACTCGTTCCGCCCGCCGGATTTATCTTCTTCGGATTCAAAAACATTCGCATCTTTGTAGAAGAAAAATTCCGTGCCCGTTCCCTTCGCCCAACTTATCTCGAATGCCATCTTTACAGGTTTGACGATGCAGCTGGTTTCGCCCACCTGATAGCGGCCTTCGAATTCGCCAGTCGCAGACGGAGGAGCAGGCCGTTTTTCGGCATACGCGCTCTTAAGCCATTTCATAAGGCTGTCGCCGCCGCCGTAACCAATGTCGTCGATCTTCCATGAGGAACCGCTCTGCACCAGTTCGAAAGTGACTATCTGCCTTGTCCCAAAATTTGTGAAAGTAGCCGTTACGGTAGCAGTATCTCCCTTAACGACCGGCGAGCCGACCGCGAAGTTTTTAATTTCGGTGTCCTGTGCGTTGTAAAGCGGATCGGCATCGATCGCGCCAACTTCGCCAGAGCTTTCTTTTGCGTCCTTCCATATCAAATCGCCGAGACGCTTGGTGAAAAACTTATCGACCAGGCCGCGATCTTTTGTCTGAAAGAACGGGCTCTTTTTGCCATCGTGCTGTTTGTAGAGGTCGGCCACCAACACAGCCGCGGCGGTCGAGGCAGCTTCACCGCCGCCTGAAGCCGGCGTCCCAGCCGGTGCGGGTTCCGCGTTCGAGCTAACGTTCGTGTTAGCCGTCATCTGGCTATTTTGCGGCGTCAGCATGCTGCAGCCATTTGCAGCGACTGAAACGAGAATTGCAAGAAGGAAGAATTTTAGGTTCATTCTCATAACTAAATTAAAATATTCGAAAAAATCTCAGACAAACATCTTGCCCGGATTTAATATGCCGTTTGGATCGAAGACTCTCTTGATGCCTTTCATTATCTCCAGCGTCGGTTTATCGATAGCGTATTTAATGTATTGCGCCTTAACATAACCGATCCCATGTTCGCCGGAAATCGTGCCGCCGAGGTCTACTGAAAGCTGAAACGTTTCGGCTACGCAATTGCGGGCCCGAGCAATTTCGTCGCGATTATCGCGATCAACCACAAAATTTACATGAATATTTCCGTCGCCCGCGTGGCCGAAGTTGGCGACGAAGGTGTTGTGCTTGCGCCCGATCTCTTCGATCTTTGCGACCAGTTCGGGTACCTTTGAGCGAGGAACGACGACATCCTCATTTATCTTCAACGTGCCGTATTTCATAAGGCTGGGCGAAATGGCACGACGCACGTCCCAGAGTTTGTCTTCTTCTTCTTTCGTCCTCGCACGAAGCACGTCGAAGCCGCCGTTCTCTTTGATTACGCGTTCTACGGTTTCTGCGTTTCGCATCACTTCTTCTTTCGAGCCATCGACGGCGACAAGCAGGATAGCTTCGGCCTCTTTCGATAAACCGAACGCAAAATTTTCTTCCACCGCGGCGACGCAGAATTTGTCGATCACCTCCATCGCCATCGGCAGCAAACCTTCCGGCGTGAACTTGGTCAACACCTTGCACGCCGCTTCCATCGAATGAAAATTTGCACGAACGGTCGATGTCGCTTCGGGCATCGGCAGCAGCTTTAGCGTTGCCTCGGTGATGATGCCGAGCATTCCTTCGCTGCCGCACATCAGTCCGGTCAGGTCGAAGCCGACCACGTTTTTAACGGTTTTTCCGCCGGTGCGAATAATTTCGCCGGTCGCTGTGACAACCTCAAGACCGAGGACGTGATGCTTCGTCACGCCATACTTAGGCGTACGCATTCCACCCGCGTTTTCGGCGATGTTGCCGCCGATGAAGGAATCTTTGTACGAAGCGGGATCGGGAGCGAACATCAGGCCGTGCTCGGCGACGGCTTGCTGAACTTCGAATGTGGTCAGACCTGGCTGGCAGACAATGTAAAGATCGTCGGCGCTGATCTCAATGATCGTTTTCATCCGATCGGTCCCGATAACGATTCCGCCGTCAACCGGCACGGCGCCGCCGGTGTACCCTACACCGCCGCCGCGCGCCGTTACGGGAAATACATGCTCGTTCGCAAGCTTTAGTATCGCAACCATCTCGGCGGTGCTTTCGGGAAAAACAACCGCTTCGGGAGGAAATTTTTCCTTCACCGCATCGGCCCCGTACGGCTCCACGCGATCTGGTTCAACAACGACATTTTCCTCACCGACAATCGCCTGCAAGGCGGCAATTACCTCGGGTTTCGAGGCACTCGTCGTCGCACGGCCTTTGGAATCAAAGTGAATCGACTGAAACATCAATCAAAGAATCGCACAGAAAATATGGCGAGGACAATTGAACCGGCAGCAATTAAGGTGAAATGAGTTCGACCGTCGGAAAATAGGTCCTATACCGTTTTGCGTCACGTGTCATGAGGCGGAAACCGGCAACCAATGCGTGGGCACCAATAAAGAAGTCCGGTAGTGTCGAGGCCCGCGGACCACCTTTGCGTCGATATGCCGAATGGGCCTTACCTGCGAGGAAAGCTGCGGAATACGGAATTGGCTGCCGACGAAAATCATCAGCCGGAAAGGCATCGTCAAACTCCTGTGGCGAAGAGAACCTGATAGACACCTCGGCGTATATGATCGGATTAATGCACATCTCATCGTGATTTAAGGCATCCTCGATCATCGAGTACGACCATTCGAACCAAGTCGCGTCCTTGGAAACGACATCGAGAAGCACATTACTGTCGATCAGGATCATCTTCGTTACCCCAACCTCTTGTCAAAGCCATTATCTGATCAGTGGTAAGGTCAAGGTTCGCCGTGCCTTTTCCGACAATACGGGAAACGATGCGCTCGCCGCGCGTCATTTTTCCGGCGTCTTTCGTCTTCTTAACGATCCGTGCAGAATCACCGCGCAGAACGAACTCCACCTCGGTTCCCGGAAAGATGCCGAGTTTTTCTCTAACTTCCTGAGGTATCGTGACCTGGCCTTT
>CADEEU010000315.1 GCA_902826385.1 uncultured Acidobacteriota bacterium
GACGGTGGGCCCCGCGGGCAAACGAGAGCTCTTCGCGTTTCTCGGCCGTGTACGCTTTTACTATTCGGATACCGCCCAATGATTCGCCCAATCTTCCGGTAACTTCGGCATTTATCTCGCCTCGTTCGCGGAAGATCGGACGAAGAACCTTGAACGCATACATCAGCACGCCGCCGAATATTAAAAGAACGACGATCGTCGCCAGCGTCAAAACCCAATTGAGATAAAAAAGAACACCGAGCGCAATTGTCGCCGTTACGACGCTGCCAAGTATTTGGCCCAATCCTGTTCCGACAAGATTGCGAATCCCTTCGGCGTCGCTCATTATTCGCGAAATAAGCTGGCCGGTTTGGGTGGAATCGAAATAAGAGATCGGCAGGCGTTCGATGTGTCGCTGAACCCGCATTCGCATATTCGTGATCGCAAGCTGGGCCGCGACGCCGAGAATTTGCGAAAGCGCAAACGATGTGATGCCCTGAATCAAGGTCGAAATACCTATCGCAAGAGCTACCCATTTGATCAGGCCGTAATTCTTATTGGTAAAAATATCGTCGCCGATGAATTTAGTCGACGCCGGCAAGACCATTCCCGCCAGACGCGAGATCAGCATCAAAACGCTGCCGAAAGCAAGGCGCCAGCGCGCGTTCCAGACAATTTTTCTCGCCTCAACCCATGCGCTCGAGTAGTCGATCTTCTTTTTCTTTTTCTCCTCGGCCACTTTTTTGTATCTCCGGAACGCGAGAGTTCCGCGTCTCACTACGATTCAAGCTAATTTCTTTCCTATGTTAAACTTAATACGATGGAGACGAAGGAGCAAATGTCGATGCAGGCCTGGGTTGATAACTGGAAAAGCCTCGGCCCGATTCTTGAGAAATTACAGTTAAAAGAACATTTTGCATCCGACCTTGCGGTCAGTCTTCTTTCTTTAAGCGATGTGACCGAGGCCTCGGTCAAGGCCAATCCACCAAAACCGTATTCCGGCTTAATCGAAATGCAGCGCTTGTTCGCAAAAATCCGAACTAATGAAACTGGTTCTTGAGGCGGCCAAAGAAGTTCAGGACTTTCTCGAAGAGAAAGACTGGCGGTTCTGCTTTATTGGCGGCATCGCCGTGCAGCGTTGGGCGATTCCCCGGAACACGAATGACGTGGATTTAACCCTGATGACCGGAATCGGCCCGGAAGAACACGTTACGCAGAAGATATTGGAACGATTCGATTCTCGCATCAAGGAAGATCCAATGGGATTCTTTCTGCCGAGAAGGATCGTTCTGGTCGCGGTACAAAACGTCGGGGTCGATATCTCGCTCGGTGCTCTGGAATTTGAAGAAAGTGCGGTGCAGAGATCTTCGTATTTTGATTTTATACCTGGGGTAAGTCTGAAAACATGTTCGGCGGAGGACCTGGTAGTTTTTAAGGCTTTCGCCAATCGGTTAAAGGACTGGAGTGATATCGAAAGCGTCGTCTCGCTTCAAAAGAACTTGGACTGGAAGTATATCTACGGTCACCTTAATCCGCTCGCGGAACTGAAGGGAGAGGAAGAAATACCCGCCCAACTTGAAAAGCTTCGCAAGCGCCTAAATAAATAATGGATCAAACATACATAGATGAATTGAAAAATAAGATCGGCGACGAGGTAACCCTCAAAGGCTGGCTTTACAACACGCGTTCGAGCGGCAAGCTTGTGTTTTTGCAGCTACGCGACGGCACGGGCATTGTGCAGTGCGTTGTTTTTAAAGGCAATGACGAAGCGGTGTTTGAAAAGGCGAAAGGGCTGGGGCAGGAATCTTCGATCATCGTCACGGGAACGGTGAAAACCGATGATCGTTCTTCGATCGGCGTCGAGGTGGACGTGAAAGATGTCGAGGTTCTGCAGAACGTGCACGACTATCCGATCACGCCGAAGGAACACGGCACCGAGTTTCTAATGGACCACCGGCATCTTTGGATACGTTCAAAAAAGCAGCACGCTGTTTTGAAAGTTCGACACACGGTCATCAAGGCCGTTCGGGATTATTTCGATAACAACGGATTTACGCTGGCTGACACGCCTATTTTTACTCCGGCCGCTTGCGAAGGCACGACTACTTTATTCGAGGTCGATTATTTTGACGACCAAAAAGCGTACCTTACTCAATCGGGTCAGCTTTATAACGAAGCTACTGCGGCGGCGTTCGGCAAATCTTATGCTTTCGGCCCGACATTCCGCGCGGAAAAGTCAAAAACCCGCCGCCACCTGACGGAATTCTGGATGGTCGAGCCGGAAGTGGCTTATGCAGGCTACGAAGACATGATGGACCTCGGCGAAGGTTTGATTCTCGCCATCGTTGAGCGTGTTTTGGCTGACCGGCAGGAAGAACTAAAAACGCTTGAGCGCGACACGACCGTGCTCGAAGCGATCAAAGGACCGTTTCCGCGGCTGCATTATGACAAATGCGTCGAAATGCTTCAGGAAGGCCACCGGAAAGGCGAGCTTGAGAACAATTTCGAATGGGGCGGTGACTTTGGAGCCCCGGACGAAACTTATTTGTCCAAGCAATTCGGTTCGCCGGTCTTTGTCCACCACTTTCCGACCGCGATCAAGGGATTTTATTTCGAGGTGGACAAAGACCGCCCAGAATGCGCCCTCGGCATCGACCTGCTCGCTCCGGAAGGTTACGGCGAAATAATCGGCGGAGGCGAACGCGCCGCTTCGCTCGATTATCTGATCGAACAACTCAAACACCACAACCTGCCGCAGGAAACTTTCGAATGGTACTTAGACCTGCGCCGCTACGGCAGCGTCCCCCACGCCGGCTTCGGCATGGGAATCGAACGCACCGTAGCATGGATGTGCGGCATCGAACACGTGCGGGAGACAATTCCGTTTCCGAGGATGTTGTATAGATTGAGGCCCTAATGCCAAATGTAGTTGTCATTGGAGGATCCAACGGAGCAGGAAAGTCAACGCTTGCTCCGGTACTATTACGCGATACTTTTGGCATTACTGAGTACGTAAATGCCGACGTTATCGCTGAAGGTTTGTCTGCATACGCGCCGGAAAACGCTGCTATTGATGCTGGCCGCGCGATGCTCGCACGCCTTGATGAACTTGCGGCCGCAGAGAAGGATTTTGCTTTTGAAACCACATTGGCTACCCGTACATACGCTAAGCGGTTGAGGTCGCTAAAGGAATTTGGCTACACGGTCTGTATAATTTATATTTGGCTGAGTAGCGAGGCCTTTGCGGTAGAGCGTGTTAAGGCAAGGGTTCTCTCTGGTGGGCACAACATCCCTGAAGGAACGATTCGTCGAAGGTATGAGCAAGGCAAGAGGTATTTCTTTGAGCTGTATCTGCCCATTGCTGATTCGTGGAAGGTTTATAATGGCGGACTCAGACCGCCGGAGTTGATTGCTCAATATTCCAAGATTGACGGCGTAGAAATATTAAAAGAACAATTATGGAAGAGAATGAAAAGCTGAAACAAAAACTAGTGGCAACGATTTTCGATATACACGGTGACAAGATTACCGAAGCATATGATCGTGCCGTTCGTGAAGCATTGATTAGGCACAAGAAGCTTGGCAACTATGTTGTGGTCGAACGAGACGGAGAAATTGTTCAGCTTCAGGGCGAAGAGATTGACGAATTACTCAAATAACGATTCGTATAAACGGGTGCCAATGTCTACTTATTCAGCCAGGATTACATGGAAGAGCGATTCGCCGGAAACTTTTACAAAGAACCGTTACTCTCGCGGCCACACGTGGGAATTCGACGGCGGTACCAGTGTTCCGGCGTCGAGTTCGCCGCAGGTTGTGCCGAGATATTCCGTCGAAGCCGCCGTCGACCCTGAGGAAGCGTTGGTTGCGTCGGCGGCTTCGTGTCACATGCTGACGTTTTTGTATCTCGCCGCTCGTGCCGGATTTAATGTCGCGTCTTACGAAGACAACGCGGTCGGCGAAATGGCGAAAACCGACGCCGGCAAGGAGTGGATCGCAAAGATTACCTTAAATCCGCGTATCGAATGGCTGGGCGACACCATCCCAACCGCCGAACAGCTCGCTTCCCTTCACCACGATACTCATGAAATGTGCTACATCGCGAATTCCATTAAATCCGAAATCGTTATTTCGTCGTAACAAGCGTGAAAATTGAGAAAATCATTCAGACGCGCGATTTT
>CADEEU010000316.1 GCA_902826385.1 uncultured Acidobacteriota bacterium
AACTTGCGCTTGAAAAACTAAAACAAGAGCCGCACGGCGTCGATCTTGGCGAGTTGCAGCCGTGTTTACCGGACCGGTTGACGAACGCGGAGAAACGCATCGATATTGCACCTGAAATTCTTGTCGGCGATTTGGAAAGATTAAAACGCGAAGCTGACTTGGCCGAAGACGGCGATTTTCCGTTCAGTCTGATCGGCCGCCGCCACCTGCGTGATTGCAATTCGTGGATGCACAACAGCGAATTGTTGATGAAAGGAAAAAATCGCTGCACGTTGATGATGAATTCTTCGGACGCGGAAGGCCTTGGTTTTAGTACTGCTGACGCGGTCCGCGTTTCATCACGAGTTGGATCGGTACATTTGCCTATAGAGTTAACCGACGACATTGCCGCGGGCGTAGTCTCGATCCCGCACGGTTACGGCCATGGGCGGAACGGCACCGATATGGAAATTGCATCGAATCACGCCGGCGTTTCTATCAACGATCTGACCGACGAAATCGTGTTAGACGATCTGACCGGCAACGCGGCTTTCAGCGGCGTGCGAGTTCGGGTCGAGAAGGTTGACTAAGGTTTTGAAGACCATTTTCGGAAAGCTGATAGCTTATAGCTCATAGCTGAAAGCTGTTTTTGACAATCAGCTATCAGCTATCAACTATCAGCTATTAGCTGTCAGTTCTACGGAGAAACGAAACGTTACCAGATTGACGGCACCGCGGATTCGTCGAACTCGGTCGTGCGGCCGTCGGGCAGGATGTGGACGATTTTATTGACGCCTCTTGCTCTCAGCATCGGGGCCAGCATGCCGACGCGATGACAATTTGCTCGCGGCGTTTTATGCGACGAAAGCGGCTGCGATTCGGAACACATAATAACCGTGCGAACTTCGGATGCGATCTCGACGATGCGATCGACGCCACGAGCGAGGTCTTCTGGTTTCGGCTTCGTCTTTCCGCCGGTTTCGGGTAGGTGCTCGTAACCGATTCCGTTGTCTTTCAACAATTCCTTCAAAACCAGACCATTAAACTGCGGCCACCGCGAACGCGCGATGCTGCGGACATCGCATAGGAACTCGATCTCGTGCTGTCGCAGCAGTTCGAGAAAATAATTGAACGCGTGGCGGCCGTGGCCGATGGTGTATAAGGCTTTCACTAGAATTCATCCGGACGATGTGGATGTCGTTCTATCAAATGACAGCGCATGTTTCCGGTCAAGATTCCGTGGCATTCTGGACAAACGAGCGGCGCCTCGTCGCCTTCGAGTTTAGAGGAATCAAATGGACAAAACCAAGGTCGTTTTGTGCTGATCCGCGTTGAGTTGCGGTCGTCTGAACTGCTTGTTCGCAGCCCGCCAAAGAATGCCCTCTCCAACGAGCCCGAAACATATTGGGAGAGATACATTTCGCCCTGCTCGCAATATTGGTGACCGTCCCTGTGAACCATTTGTCGGCCGCATTTCGGACAAAACATTACTTCCCTCCTATGGTTCGAATCGCCTCAACTGAATTTGGATTCTCAAGTGCCGACAAATCTCCGGGATCTTCGCCCAAGTAAGCCGCCCGGATAACGCGGCGCATTACTTTGGCGTTGCGGGTTTTGGGCAATGCGGAGACGAAGTGGATTTTGGACGGAGCGAGCGGTTTGCCCATGTCTTTAGCGACGAGAGCCTTTAGCTCTGACTGGAGTGCAAGCGTCTCGCTTGCGTGCGGCGTTTCGCTCGCACTTACGCTAGGTTTTGACGACGCTGACTGTTCGAAAAGCGTTTGTTTTTTACGCAAGCGGGACGCTTGCGGTCCGACGAGGACGCAGAAAGCAACCATCGATGTGCCTTTTGTTTCATCAGGCACTCCGATCACCGCAGCTTCCGTGACAAGCGGATGAGCGACGAGAAGACTTTCGACCTCGGCGGGGCCGACGCGTTTGCCGGCTACCTTTAGGGTGTCGTCGCTGCGGCCGAGGATGAACCAGTGGCCGTCTTTGTCACGCATTGCAAAATCGCCGTGCACCCAGATGTCTTTGAACCTTCGCCAATACGTGTCTAGATAGCGCTCTTTTTCCTGCCAGAATCCGCGGGCCATTCCGATCCAGGGTTGCTTGATGACCAACTCGCCGACTTCGCCGGGTTTCACCGGTTCGCCGTTTTCGTTAAGGATATCCACGTCCATGCCCGGACACGGAGCCGGGAACGAGCACGGCTTGATCGGCAGCAGCGGATTGCCCATCAAAATGCCGCCTGCTATCTCGGTGCCGCCGGAGTAGTTGATGATCGGAAGTTTTGAATTGCCGACTTTTTCAAAAAGCCACCACCACGGCGCCGGATTCCACGGCTCACCGGTCGAGGCGAAGACACGCAGGGAGCTGAGATCGTGGCGTTCATGCGGCTTCTTTTTTACTTCTTCCTTTGCGTCTTTGTTACTTTGCGGGAAATCTTTTCTTGAATCTGTGCTCTCGACAGGGACACTTGACCCCTTACTCACGTGCGGGCTACTGACACTTTCCTCGTGACTGGCCAACGCACGAACTAGCGTCGGCGAGATGCCGAGCACTTCGACCTTGTGTTTGGCGCAGAATTCCCACATGCGGTCGGGCGTTGGGTAATCGGGCGCTCCGTCGTAGATGCAGATCGTCGCGCCGTTTATCAACGCTCCGTAGATCAGCCACGGGCCCATCATCCAGCCGATGTCCGTGTACCAGCAGATCCGCGTGCCCTTGCCAACGTCCGTCCCGAACGCCATGTCCTGCGCCGCTTTGATCGGGAAAGACGCGTGCGTGTGAGCGATGCCCTTAGGCTTGCCGGTCGTGCCGGAGGTGTAGAGGATGATCAGCGGATCTTCGGCGGAGGTGCGTTCTACCTCAAATGCGTCTCCCAGAAACATCATCACAGATTTGCTTGTGTTCCAAACAAGCACATTCTTTCCGATAAACCGCTGGCCGTATTGTCCTGGTTTTTCGACAAAATGATTGTGAACGTCCAAGTTCTCACTGTAAGCTTTCTGGTCAATGTCGCTCGCCCACCGCTCAGTTACAATGATGGCCTCAATCGTTTTCACGCCAGCGACCGCCTCAGACGCGATTGATAGCATATCGAACGGCTTTCCTCGTCGGACCGCTTCGGTGCAAGTGAACACTGCTCTTGCCTTAACCGCATTTAGCCGGCTTGAGATCGCATCAACTCCGTATCCGGAGAAGACTGGGACCGCAATCGCTCCGATGCGGTTAATCGCCAATAGAGCGACAACTGTTTCTGGCATCATTGGGAGATGCATGCCAACGGCATCACCCTTGCTAATGCCGACCCGAGTCAACATTTCTGCACAAGCATCGACCTTTGCAGCCAATAGCTCGTAGTCTAACGTCCGAACCCCTCCGTCTTCGCCCTCCCAAATTACGGCGAGTTCACGTCTCATCTCGTCCGTCTGCCAGCGGTCGAGGCACATTTCGGTGATGTTTAGGCCGGCCGGAGCTAGGACACTCTTGTCCTCACGAGCGTCGCTTCGAGGTTCGGAAGAAGTTTCGGCGGAGGAACCGCCGATGGGGACAGGAGTGTCCCCGCTCCGTGCGAACCATGTCGGGAACTCGACGCCGCCAGAAGTATCCAATAGCTTCTCGTAGGGCGGGTTGAATTTTATGTCGAGGAATTTGAGGACTTCTTCGGTAAATTTCTCCACATCGCGTATCGAAAACTCATAGAGTTCGTCCCAGGTCGCGACGCCGACCTGACGCATGAATTTGGTTAACTGGGCGCGTTCGATCACATCGGGCGTGGGTGTCCAGGCGATGGGTTGGTTTTCGAGGAGGTTTGTGTCGTGCATAAGGAAATTTTGCCCGCGAATAACGCGAATGAACGCGAATAAAAGAGAAACTAGAATCCCGGTCTTTATTCGCGAAGATTGGTGTTATTCGCGGGCAAAGAGCCCAAGTCGCTCCCGCTCCCGGTTCTGACGATTCTGTATTAAAGTTAATGCTAACACGAGAAAATTTATGAACGAACTGCCTGTAGATGTTCCGCTGCCTTCTAATTTATTCGCCGGGAAGACCGCGATCGTTACCGGTTCGTCGCGAGGCGTCGGTCGGGCAACAGCTTTACGTTTGGCTGAGGGCGGGGCGAATGTTGTCGTGAATTATTTGAGCAACGACGCC
>CADEEU010000317.1 GCA_902826385.1 uncultured Acidobacteriota bacterium
TTTTCTGAACCGAAATTTTTAGCGGCTTCGACACCGCGTTAATGTCGATGTACGTTTTGCCCCCGATGGTTTTAATCGCATTCTCCACAGGCGTACCGTTAACTACAAGGGCCGGCTCTTGAGGAGATGTTGTTTGGGCAGAAATGTCGGCTTCGACCATCACAAAGATAGCGACAACCGAAAACAGAAAAAGTTTTGACTTTAAATTCATATCAACTGGCCTCATGCCTATGGAATTTATTTATACTTGTCAGAAGGAATGGAAGAAGAATCTGAAGAATGTCCCTTTTGTATTCTACTCGCTAGACTTTATTATGGTCAATGTTTTTGTTGGGTGGGACTCAATGGTGTGCAGTCTTATTCCGAGCCTTTGCGAAATGCCGATAATATAAATTTATGAGCGATACAGCCACATTGATCTCCGCATTAGCGACGGCGCCCGGCGTGATCCTTCCCCTCATCCGGGAGGTGCCGCCGCAGATACTGAAGCGTCGTCCGGCTCCGGCGAAATGGTCGGCGTATGAGCATGCGGTTCATTTGTCGCAATCGGACGTAGCATTTAGAGCAAGACTCGATCTCATCCTGTCCACGCCCGAGCCATTTATCGAGGTGATAGAGAATTCCGCCGAAGACGAAGCAGGCGCGATGCTCGACATCGATCTGGACGAAAGCCTCGACAGGTACGTCCACGAGCGGGCCGCGCTCGTCGAAAGACTGAAACAGCTATCGCCCGACGATTGGCAGAAACGCGCCGTACACGAGGCCTTCGATCATTATTCGGTCTGGATCATGTTCCGGCACCTGCTCAATCACGAGATGCTTCACGCCTACAGGATCGAAGAGCTTTTGCTCAAGAAAGACTGGGATTAGAAAACTCTTTTTAGCGGAAAGCAAAACTATATGACTCAAATCGAGATCGGCGGAGCATCGCCACTTTTCATTGTGCGGAATGTTCCAGCGACACTTGCGTTCTATCGCGACAAGCTCGGATTTGAGGTGACGTTTGAGGGTCCGGAGCCGAACGATGTGTTTTTTGGTATCGTTCAGCGTGGGCGGGCAATGATAATGTTCAAGGCTATCGATGTCGAACCGGTGCCGAATTACACTCGAGACATCGGACACGGCATCGCTGCCTGGGATGCCTATGTTTACGTCCCTGATCCGGACGCATTGTATGAGGAGTTTATGTCGCGAAACGTCGAGTTTTGGAAGCCGTTAGAAGATAATCACGATAATTTGCGAGGCTTTGAGATAACCGACATAAACGGCTATGTGCTGTACTTCGGCCGGCCTAACGACAATGAGGGACAGGCTTTTTGAGTTTCCGACGGCGGTCAAGCGCGATCCGGCTTTCGAGGAATCTCGAAACGAACGGCGTCGCTGAATTTGCCGCGCATTTAAAAGCCACTGGTGTGCCGTTCGTAAAAGAAGTACATGAAACGCCCTGGCAGACACGCGAGTTTGTCATTCATGACGATCAGGGACACACGTTGTATTTTGGCGAACCGCTATAATCGGCGTGCGTTATACCCTCAACGATCCCCTAAATCCCCGAGCAGCGTAGTAAGATTCGGCACCGTTGCAATACACGAAGACCCTTCCAAAGCGCCGATCGCAGAAAAGTGCTCCACCTTGGTTCCGGAAGTCGGCGGATGTTTCCACCCAACTTGATGTTTTTGTATCAAAGCTGCCAATTTTCTGTAATTCCCGCGTTTCCTCTTCAGTTAGCAGCTCAATCCCGATCGCGGCGGCCGCGTCGACGGCGTTGCCTTCCGGTTTGTGTTCTTTTCTCGATTCCCACGCCCGGCGGTCGTAACAAAGGCTCCTGCGTCCCTTCGGGCTTTCCGCCGAGCAATCATAAAAAATATATTCGCCCGTCTTTTTATCGAACCCGACGACATCCGGCTCGCCGCCGGTGCGTTCCATTTCGCTTAGTGACCACAGTTTCGCGGCATCAGCTTCCAACTTGACTTGAATCTTCGTCCATTCAAGGTCTTTATGGCGATTCATATTTTTCTCGAAGCGTTTCTCCAATTGCTTGAGGAATTCTTGGCGGTCGTTTGGTGATAGGTTTTTCTTCGACATATATTTATCTGTGAATGCCTGAACATTCCAGACCTTGAGCCTACATTCTACGGCCTGACAGAATTCCGAATCGACGACCAGGACGGAAATCGTCTATGGATTGGGCGGGACACTAGTGCCGATCCGGAGTAACGCATGAACTTCGGCATTCTAAGACTTTTTAAATGGCAGGGGCGGTGGTTCTTCGCCTTCTTTGGGCGGGTCTTTCTTTAGCATTTTATAGATGCTGACGATCTGGTCGATCCATTTTTTGGACTCTTCGTGGTTCGGGTCGTGCTTTAACGCTTTTCGATAATCGCCGAGCGCGGATGCATATTGCCGGGCGTTTGTTAGGGCAAATCCGCGGTCAAAATATGCCTCGGCGAGCATCTTTTTGGCCGCTTCATCTGCGGGCTTAGCTTTCACCGTCTTTTCCGCAGCCGCTATCGTTCCGTCGAACTTGGCGGTGTCTATCGGGTCGCCCATCGCGGCGGATTTGTAAGGTGCCGATGGCGTTCCGTTCGAATTAGCGGACGGCGTGGGTTGATTCTCGGTCGTGTGTGCCGTGACCGTCTGAGGTCTCTCATTTCGGGCCGCGGTCTGATTTGACGAATTTGTTGACACCGTGTGGGCGTTGTTCGCACAGCTTGCCATGACAGCGGCCAATATTATGATCAAAAAATGTTTCATGTGAATCACTGATTTCTCCCCAAAAACTGAGAAGTGAAAACTAAAAACTGAAAACGGCATGCTGCATCCAGCCATAGAGCAGCGACCTAATTTTTATCAATATACGGCCTCGCCTGCACGATATAAATGCGGCCGTTCATTATTCCCCATTCTATATCCTGCTCCTTTTTACCGAAAATGCCGCGGATTCGGATGGCTGTTTTCGCCAGCGTGCGGGCCTGCAGATCGGTAAGCACCCGTTTTTGGGCGTTGGCGCATTTGTCGGTTGTTTCTTTCAGGTCGCCGTTTTCATCAAAAGCAAGGGTGTTTTCCTGCTGTGACCGGGTCATCACAATTACCGAATTAGATTTCGGGTTAAAAAGTATCTGCTCCGGCAGGCCGCTGTTGTCGACGACCTTCGAATTATGACCGCACACGGCGCTGATATAGACGTTGTCTTTGCTTTCGGCATCGAACGGGTCTTTGGTGATCATCACGCCGCCTTTCTGCATATCGACGCCGAGTTGAACAAGCGCGGACATATAAACGTCTTTCTGGCTGATGTAATTTCGGACGCGTGCTTCGTAAGCTTCGAACTTCCAAAGCGAACCCCAGACCTTCTTGACGGCTTCGACCAATTTATTGGCCTCGCGAACGTTCGGCACGCTGGAATAAAGACCGGCGCCGCTGAAATTCGGCAGGTCTTCGGAATTTGAAGAGCTCCGGACGAAGACCGGCCGTCCGCCAAGCTGCGTACGCCATTGTTTCGTCAATTCCGCCCGCAACGTATTGTCGAAGGGGGCTTTTTGGATATCGGCGCGAAACTCTTCAAGCTTCTGCCGCCGGACACGCGGGTTATGGACGAACTCGAGATCGTTCTGCCAATCGGCGATCCGTTCATTAAATCCGTTGTCTTTCATGAACTTGTCGTACCAGAAATAGGGAATCGAAAAACCGTCAGGAATAATTATGCCGGCCACGCGGGCGCGGATCATCTCTCCCTGATTCGCTGCTTTCGAGCCGTAACGAACGCTGTCTTTTGCGCGCATCTCACGCAGGCCGGCAAGACGTTTGATCGCAAGATCGACGGGTGGGATTTGCTGATCGGGTGAAACGAATTTTTCCTTGATATCGTCAATCGAAGCACGCGATAGTTTGTAATCGGTCATCCGCGCGTCTAGCGACACGACATAAGTATCCAGTTCTTTGAACAACTTGTCCGCGTCTTTGATATATACGTTCGGCACGTTCCAGCCTTTTGCGAGGATGTTAATGTGCGAGAGCGGCGACGACGGCTTGGCGACGATTATCCCGCGAACGGGCGGCAGTGTTTGCGGGAGCTCTTTCAGCACGATTATCTCGTTGTCGCCGATCTCGACCGTATC
>CADEEU010000318.1 GCA_902826385.1 uncultured Acidobacteriota bacterium
AAGTCTTTTATTTCCTCGGCCGACAGTTTGCGATATGAACCGGCTCGCAAATACGGATCGCGAAGATTACCGATCGCAGTACGGCGAAGCTTTACGACCGAGTGGCTGATCGCGTCGAACATCTTGCGGATCTGCTGGTTGTGCCCCTCGTAAAGCGTCACTTCGAACCAGCCGTTCTTTTCGGTTGAGGGCAACTCGCGTATCTCTGCCGGAGCGGTCGTAAACCCATCCTCAAGCCGGACGCCGCGGCGCAGTTTATTGATCGCCGCACGCGGCGGCAGGCCTTTCACCTTGATCTCGTAAATTTTCGGAATCCTTTTTGAAGACGCGACAATATTTGTAAAGTCGCCGTCGTTCGTCAGAACGATCAGGCCTTCGGAATTAAAATCCAGACGGCCGACCGGATGCAGCTTTCCAAAGCCCTTGATCATGTCGGTTACAAGCCTGCGTCCCTCGGGATCGGCCGCGCTTGAGAGAACGCCCTTAGGTTTATTCAACAAAAGATAGACAGGTGCGTGGGCCTTAAGCTTTTCGTTAATCAGCTTGCCGCGTACCTTGATATGGTCTTTTTCCGGATCGGCCTTTGTGCCAGGCTGAGTCACGACCTGGCCGTTCACCATTACTTCGCCCGAAGCGATAAGTTCCTCGGCCGCCCGACGTGAAGCAATGCCGGCCTGGGCGATAAGTTTTTGGAGTCTTTCGTGCACGTAAGTTGGCCCCTCCGGGTTAGTCGATAGTATGAGCGGCCTGTTCGAGAGTTTGGGAAAGTATTTGGTTAAGGCTCATGTTGTTGGCTTTTGCCATTAGAGCATATTTCTTGTGAACCTCCGGCCGAAGCCGCAGCACAAACTGTCCGGAAAAACGCTTTTTCGGCTCGACCTTCTTTTCTTTGGCAAATTCGAGAAAAAGACGGAGACTTGTTTCACCCTCTTTTCGAAGTTTCCTGATGCTGTCGGCGTAAAAATCGGCACCGCCGTTCAATCCAATGAATTCTCCGCGAAACATCGATATTTCAGGGTCAAAGCTGATGACGGCCTCGTACTCGCCAAATTTCATCACATTTTTCATTTGTTTCCCTCGATCAGCTTTTCATCGAGATGTTCGCTCAACCACTTTCTGACAGATTCCAGGGCACCTTTGTCCGTCGTTGGGCGCGGGTGCGGGGGATGAAAGATTCGGATTTCGCCAAAAAAGAAAACCCTGACACGCGAGCTTTCCGCTTCGGATATTTCGCCCCCAAGACTTTTGAAAAGCGACTCGATGTCGGCCCACCGGACATTGCCGGAAACCGGACGACTGAATATTCTGGCAAGCGTTTTCCGGTCTTTAGCTTTCACATAAATAATACTACAATCTAGTACTGAATGTAAACGATGACGTTAGTGTCGAATTAATAATAAGGGTTTGCCATTATGCTCTCGATTGTGCCCTGTGGCATGTCGTCGAGCGTTTTTACAAAGTCGCGCATCAGGCGAAAGCTGTTTGGCAGCAGATCGTCGGGAATGCCGTCGGCGCGTTCGACAAACACCTTCATTTGCTTTGCCGCGAGTACCGCCGCAACGTGCGTTTTGGCCATCAACCTGTCGTGCGAGTCGGGCGTAAAAGTCTCGCCGTTGTGGTCGGTCCGGGTCACCGCAGAGATCATCGAGAAACCCTCTAGAAACTCACACTCGCTTTCGGCGAATCTACTGTCCTTGTCGATTAGGCTCAACTCACGGGTGATGATCGTATTTCTCCGGTCGTCCGGCGTTCGTTTTCCAAAAAGCGGGTGAATAGCGGTCACGTTCGGCGTATGTTTTAACAGCAAGTCCGTGCTCGGTTTTTGAACGCTGCAAACATTGATCAAGTGCTTATCGCCGTACTCGGCGGCGAGGCTGTCGTATGCCGAGATCGGCACGGCAAGGATTACCGCGTCGGCGTCGTCCGCGATCTGAAATATCGGCGACAGCAATTCGTTAAGGAACGTTCCAAACGAACCATCACCGATTATTTTTATTTGCATATTAAAAGGAAAAATTTTACGAACTGACCAGATCCTCAAAATCCTCGATGCTCGGCAGATCGGCAAGGTCTTTGAGGCCGAAGTGGATTAGAAATTCTTTCGAGGTGCCGTACTGCATCGGGCGGCCGACTGTTTCCTTGTGGCCTTTGGTGACGATCAGGCGTTTTTCGAGAAGGGTCTTGATCGCCGACGCCGACTGCACGCCGCGAATTTCAAGAATTTCCGGCACCGTCACCGGCTGTTTGTAGGCGATCACGGCGAGCGTTTCAAGCGAGGCGAGTGAGAGCTTTGCCGAAGGGCGCGTCTTTAAAAATTTTCGCACGTCCTCGTGGCATTCTGTCCGGGTCGATATCTGCCAGCCGCCGGCTATCTGACGAAGCTGCAGGCCGCTGTTGCGTTCTTCGTAAGAATTTACGAGCTCTTCGACGACTGACTCGATCAGCTCGCGGTCCTCTTCCAGCACTTCGGCGAGAAGCTTTATCGAGATAGGTTCGTCGGCGACGAAGATCAACGCCTCGACGGCGCGTGACAGGTCGTTCAGTTCGCGATGTTCTTTTGCTTCGGCGGTTTCGGCCACGGTTTATTCCTGCACCTTTTTCAAAATAATGTCCCCGAAAGTTTTTCGCTGCATCAGCCGGATGCTTTCGGTCCGAACGATCTCAAGCACGGCGACGAAGGCGGTTACAAGCTCACGTTTTGTTTCGAGCTCCGAAAAGAACTCGATCACGCTCAATTCGCCTGCGTCGAAAATGCGTTTTTTCAAATTGCGTATCATGTCCGCGAGCGTTATCTCTTCGCGTTCGATCTCCATTTTTACCTCGTCCTTATGACGGGCGAGGATCTTTTCAAATACGCTTAAAAGGTCGAAAACGGTCGCACTGATCTCGGCATTGTTGTCGTCGGATTCTATCTTGCCGCGGGCGAATACCGCCTGTTCAATGGTCGTCCGCTCGTACAGCATTTCGGCCGCGGCCTTGAATTTTTCGTATTCCAGCAGCCGGTCGATCAGCTCTTTCCGCGGGTCTTCTATTTCTTCTTCCTCGGCCGCCATCGGGTCACAAGGCAAAAGCATTTTCGATTTGATCTCGATCAACTGGGCCGCCATCACCAAAAAATCGGCCGCGACCGCAATGTCCAGCCGCTTCATCATGCGAATGTAAGTGAGGTATTCGTCGGTGATCTTTGCGATCGGGATGTCGAAAATGTTCGCCTGCTCCTGCCTGATAAGATAAAGAAGCAGGTCCAGCGGCCCCGCAAACTCGCCGAGCTTTATCTTAAGCTCATCGTGCGATTCGGCCACGATCTCGGCCGTTTCTTTATGAAAATCGAAGCTGTATTGTTCCGGCTGTGGCTGCATTGATAAGGGATTCTACCTGATTTGTCCCAGAGACGTAAACGATCCAGTTTGCTACGAAACGATTAACCCAACTTGCATCAAAGAAATCAGTGTACGAGCACTCAAATATATGATATTTTGACGCGAGGCTTTGATGACCTTAATTGCAATGAACCATCTTGCTTACGCGGCTCGCAGCGTCGCGAAAATCAGTGGTATCGGGTTGCCAACGAATCTGATACCGCTCCCACCGAATACTTGGAACGGCTCGATAGTTGACGCTGCGATAATTATCGAAAAGACGAAAGAACGATTTACCGCCCCACTACTTGACCCGATCCTGAGCAAGTTTGGAACGGCATATCTATCCGTCAGATTCACAATTGTCTTTCTCACTACGCTGGATGAGGGTTCGAGATCGAGAGGCGTGGGCGTGTTAGCGCATGCCGAAGAAAAAGTTGACGCTGCCAAGTGGCTCTACAATGATCTTACCGATCTGCCGATGATTTTCGTTTCGGGCCATGAGCAGGTAGTAAAGGCCGTCGAGTATTACTCGATGTTTTTCACGGGAACGATGCTTTTGACGGCCGGATTGCTTCAAATTGAAAAAGAATTGATCCTCGAACTCCAGAAGCAGTTTTACGCGCAACTGAACAAGAAAAACAACGTCGTAAATCAGGTTGCCATCGACGCCCTTCTAGCAAAGTCATTTGCGGATTTGGTCAAGGGTCTCGTTGATGACTATCTTAAGGACGTTTTTGGGAACAGAA
>CADEEU010000319.1 GCA_902826385.1 uncultured Acidobacteriota bacterium
CCACGCCGGTAGGACGCATGCGAATTCTGTTCGGGTATTAATGGTGCGAATCGGCTTGGCGGAAATTCGCTGTCCGATCTCATCGTGTTCGGAAAACGAGCCGGTGAATACGCAGCACAATTTGCGCAGCAGAACGGTCATGGGTCAATCGATAACGCTCAGATTGAGGCCGAGGCGAAAAGGGCGCTTGAACCCTTCGATCGTGCGGGTGGCGACAACCCCTTCAACATCCAGCACGATCTGCAGGAAATGATGCAGAAGCTTGTAGGCATCGTCCGACTTGAAGACGAGATGAAAGAGGCTCTGGAAGGACTGAAGAAATTGAACGACCGCGCCGCCAGGTCATCAGTGCCCGGCAACATCGATTTCAACCCCGGCTGGCACACGGCGCTCGATCTGCGAAACCTGCTTACGGTTTCCGAAGCGATCACGCTGTCAGCCATCGAAAGAAAAGAAAGCCGCGGCGGTCAGTTTCGAGAGGACTATCCGGAAAAAGACCCTGAGTTTGCGAAATTCAACATCGCCGTCAAAGAAGTGGACGGCCAAATGCAAATCTCGCACATCCCGCTGCCCGAAATGCCGGCGGAGTTGAAGCAGGTGATCGAGGAAATGGGATAGGAGTAACCACGAAAATGCACGAAAATTCACCAAAATAGGAATTCTTTTTTTCGTGTCCTTTCGTGTAAATTTAGTGGTTCCAGTTTTTTATGCCAGAGTTGCTTTTTAAAGAAGAAGTTTACTCGATAGTAGGGGCGATGTTTGAGGTTTACAAAACCTTGGGAACAGGTTATCTGGAGGCAGTTTACCAGGAGGCCTTGGCGGTTGAGTTTACTCAACGCGGCATTCCGTTTGAGCGAGAACATCAGCTCTCGATCTTCTACAAGGACGTGAAACTACAAAAACGCTACTGTCCGGATTTCGTGTGTTTCGGTCAGATTATTTTGGAGTTAAAGGTTCTACCGAAAATGACGAAGATTGAGGTCGCCCAGCTTATAAATTATCTAAAGATCACGAAAATGAAACTTGGGCTGCTCGCGAACTTCGGAAGCTCACCTCAACTCGAGTGGAATCGCTACGTCCTTTAGTGATTTTTCGTGAAATTTCGTGGTTTCAAAATCTTTATGACACAGGCGACATTTAGCATAAGACGCGGCGGCCGCGAGGGTGGGGAGATGGTTGACTATCAAACCGACGTTTCCGAAGGGATGGTCGTGCTTGATGCGGTGCATAAGATACAGGCCGAGTCGGCGCCCGATCTTGCTTGCCGGTGGAACTGCAAGGCGGGCAAATGCGGTTCGTGCTCCGCGGAGATCAACGGCATGCCGAAACTGATGTGCATGACGCGGCTGGATACGATCGATCTTAGCGAGGCCGTGACGATCGAACCGATGCGTGCGTTCCCGCCGGTAAAAGATCTCATCAGCGACGTGTCATGGAACTTCGAAGTCAAAAAACGCATCAAGAAATTCAAGCCGCGTCCACCGGATGCCGAGGACGGTACGTGGCGAATGCAGCAATCCGATATCGACCGCGTGCAGGAGTTTCGCAAGTGCATCGAGTGTTATTTGTGTCAGGATGTCTGCCACGTTTTGCGCGATCACGTAAAGCACGAAGAGTTTATCGGCCCTCGATTTCTGGTCTACACCGCGGCGCTTGAAATGCACCCGCTCGATACCGAAAATCGAACCGAAGAGTTAAAAGACATGTTCGGCATCGGCTATTGCAACATAACGAAATGCTGCACTAAAGTCTGTCCGGAACATATCACGATCACCGACAACGCGATCATACCCTTGAAAGAACGAGTCGTGGACGAGCATTACGATCCTGTAGCGAAATTGATTAAGATCTTCAGAAGAAAATAAATTGCCACTAGCTTTAGCTAGTGGTTAGATTCCTCAAATGTGTATCGGCTTTAGCCGAACCTTTTGGGCTAAAGCCCGCATCTTTGTTTGAATCGCATCCACTAGCTAAAGCTAGTGGCAATTGATAAGAAATGAATTTCTCCGCAGAGATCTGGGCTGAAAAACGGAAACTCGGCCTCGTCCGTTATTTACTGATCGACGGCATCCTGTTTACCGGCGGCCCGTTTGCTGTTGTGATGCAGATAGTCGGCATTTTTTTGCTGCGGGACGAGGGACAAACGATCGGTCAATATATGACCTCATCGCGTACGTGGCTCACATTTCTTCTGCACGGTACGCTGTTCGGTTTGATCGTCGGATACCTGAAATGGCGGAGAAACGAGATAGAATTTTCGAAAGCCGGTGCTTCCGATTCATAAGCGTGCGGGCTAAGTTTTTCGCACGCACGGGTGTAAACTTTTGGTGTTATGTTCGATCTAAAACCTTTGTCGCACGAAGCAGTATTATCGGCGCTTGAAAAGGCAAACCGCTATCGTTTGCTGAACGAACCCGGAGCAGCTGAAAGCATCTATCTCGATATTCTCGAGGTCCAGCCGGACAATCAGGAAGCTCTGAAAAACATCGTGCTCGCGATGAGTGACCGGTTCGGTAAGGACTACGCGGTTGGTGACGCGCGGGTCACCGAATATCTGACGCGAATCACGGGCGATTACGACCGCACATACTATTCCGGAATAATGTACGAACGGCGGGCCAAGGCAACGCTGGATAAAGGCGGTGTCGGGGCGTATGAACTTTTTCGACAGGCGATGGACTGTTTCGAAAAGGCCGAAGCGATGCGTCCGGCCGGCAACGACGACGCGATCCTTCGCTGGAACGGCTGTGCCCGCATAATTAATCGCAACCGGCTTGAGCCGCTCGAATCGGCCAGCGATTTTATCGAATAAGCAGTCGGCAAGCGTTTTTGTTTTGTGTGACTTATGCTATGATTCGTTCGTTCCAAACACCCCAGCCTTAGTTCCAAGTTCTACTCAAAGTCGAGTTCGCGAAGGAGTGAAAATATGCCAGGAAAATTTGAAATAAAGAGCGGTAAAAGCGGCAAAGTACACTTTAATTTGAAAGCGTCAAACGGCCAGATTATTCTTACCAGCGAAAGCTACAACGACCGCAAAGGTGCCGAAAGAGGAATCGAATCCGTAAGGAAAAACGCGGCCAATGACGGTCGATTTGAACGGAAGACCGCCAAGGACGGTTCGCCTTATTTCGTCTTGAAAGCATCGAACGGCGAACCGATCGGCAAGAGCGAAATGTACAAGACAGTCAAGTCGATGGAAAATGGTATCGCATCCGTCGGCAAGAACGCGCCCGACGCACCGATCGTGGACGCTGCGGCGAAGTAATCGTTCGATATCGTTATTGAATAGGAGCCCCGCGAAGTCGGCAGGGGCTTTCTCTTTTGGCTTCGTCCAAAATTTTAGCTGATCAAAAAAACCCAATGACCTCAACAGGAAATTCCGGTCGCGTCCGGCCGGGCATCGAAGTTTTACTGACAGACAAGATCGACCTCGTTCGCGGCGAACGTGTTGGTTTGGTCTGCAATCAGGCATCGGTGATGCCGGACCTGCGGCACGCGGCCGACGTATACTTTGAGCACTCCGGCATAAGTCTGACGACACTCTTTGGTCCGCAGCACGGCATTCGCGGCGATGTTCAGGACAACATGATCGAAACCGGTCACGCCGTCGATTCGCGAACCGGACTGCCGATCTATTCGCTCTACAGCGAAACACGTGAACCCACGGAAAAGATGCTCGAAAACGTGGACACTATCGTCTTCGATCTGCAGGACGTCGGCTGTCGCATCTATACCTTTGTTTACACGATGGCGAACTGCATGCGCGCTGCGAAGAAGTTCAACAAGCGCATGGTCGTCTGCGACCGGCCAAATCCGATAAACGGTAATGCCGTCGAAGGAAATGTGACCGAGACCGAATTTACTTCGTTCGTCGGCCAGTTCGAGATTCCGACGCGTCACGGAATGACGTGCGGCGAGCTTGCGAAAATGTTCAACGAGCATTTCGGCATCGGCTGCGAACTTGAGGTCGTCCCGATGGACGGATGGAAACGCGAGATGTGGTTCGAAGACACGGGCCTGCCGTTCGTAATGCCTTCGCCGAACATTCCGACCGTGGATACGTGCGTGGTCTTTCCCGCGACAGTCCATGTAGAAGGCACCGAGTT
>CADEEU010000320.1 GCA_902826385.1 uncultured Acidobacteriota bacterium
TAAAAGGCCGGTCACGCCGCCGCCGAATACAAGCAGCGGCAAAATGCTTCGCTTAATTCCGAGCGCCTCGTCTATTTCATGCAATGGAAACGGCGAGAACGCGTCCGTCTTGGTATAGCCGGCCTCGCGAACGCGGTTCGCCGCGTCCACCCACTCGGGCGGCGTATCGAACTCCGCCATCACTCCGTATAGATTGCTTTCCATAATATGTACGACAGGCTTTCCAGCCTGTCGCGTCAGGCCAGAAAGCCTGACGTACTTTATCTATTCGGCTCGTCGGTCTTCTCCCACGTGTACTCAACCTCTAAAACGCTTTCGTCAAAGTCTTGCTGATGCCCGTGCACGTGGGCCTCGGGCAATAGTGTCCGCACCTCGAAGATCGAGATGATAGGCAGGAATCTAACGAACAAATAGATCAGCGTAAAGAAAAAGCCGATGGTACCGATAAACATCGACCAATCGAAGATTGTCGGGCTGTACATGGCCCAAGACGACGGTAAAAAGTCGCGGTTCAAGCTGGTAACGATGATTACGAACCGCTCAAGCCACATGCCGACCGAGACGACGATCGAGATCATGAAAAGCCAGAACGGGCTTTCCCTAAACCGTTTGAACCAAAGTAGTTGGATCGACATGCCGTTGCAGATTATCAGCAGCCAGTACGACCACCAATACGGGCCTTCCCAAATGCGGTTCTTGACCATGAAGACCTCGTATTCGCTGGCGCTGTACCAGCCAAAAAAGGCCTCCATCGCGTAACCGTAAACCACGATCAGTCCGGTCGCAAGCATCACCTTGCCCATGTAAATAAGATGGGTGTCGGTGATGAAATCCTTCATGTTGTACCAAACGCGAAGCGGGATGCAGAGGATCAGCACCATCGCAAACCCTGCAAAGATCGCACCGGCAACGAAATACGGCGGAAAGATGGTCGCGTGCCACCCGGGAACCTGCGACACCGAGAAGTCGAACGACACGATCGAGTGAACTGAAAGCACAAGCGGCGTCGAAATACCCGCCAAGAGCAGATAGGCGATCTCATAGCGGTGCCAGTGGCGTGCACTTCCGCGCCATCCCCATGACAAAATGCCGTAAATAAACTTGAAAAACTTGTTCTTCGCACGGTCACGCAGCGTTGCAAGATCGGGAATCAGCCCGACGTACCAGAACAGCAGCGAGATCGTCGCGTAAGTCGAAACCGCGAAGACGTCCCAAATAAGCGGCGAGCGAAACTGCGGCCAAATCCCCATCGTATTCGGATAAGGGAACAGCCAGTAAGCCGCAAGCCACGGCCGGCCCGTATGCAGCAATGGAAACATCGCGGCGCAGGCCACCGCGAACAGCGTCATCGCTTCGGCAAATCGGTTGATGGACGTTCGCCATTTTTGATTTAGAAGTAAAAGGATGGCGGAGATCAGCGTTCCGGCGTGGCCGATTCCGATCCACCAAACAAAATTGATAATGTCGAACGCCCAGCCAACAGGTTGATTGTTACCCCAAACCCCGATACCACGAGCAAGCAGCACCGTAACGGCAAAAAGCAAAAGCTGAGCGACCATAAAGGCGATCGCAAAGCCGATAAACCAGTGATACGGCGTCTTTTTCTTCAGGGTCAGATCGCCGATCTTGTCCGAAACGGTCGCGAAAGTATGGTCGCCCTCGACCATCGGCGGATAAACCCTTTCCTGAATTTCCTTTAACTCAGCCATATTTTTGAACCGTTAAATAGTTCGCTCAGCCCGTCGCACTCCAAATAAATCGATCCTAATGTCCGTCGCCGCCGCCAGCCGTCTTCTCTCCCTCGGCTTTTGCCGGAGCATGCGATTTCGGCAATTTCAGCGGCCTGTAATCAGGCATTTCCTTATTCTGGTTCTTCAGCCCGGCCAGGTACGTAGTCCTGGGCTGGGTATTCAGCTCATTCAAAAGATTGTAGTTACGGTGATCTTTCTTCGACTTGGCGAGCTTGCTGTTAGGGTCGTTCATGTCGCCGAAAATGATCGCGCTGGTCGGGCACGCCGACTGGCATGCCGTCAAAACTTCGCCGTCCGCAATCGGCCGTCCGTCCTTCTGGGCCTCGATTCTTGCGGCCGAAATACGCTGCGTGCAATAGGTGCACTTTTCCATCACGCCGCGACTGCGGATCGAAACTTCCGGATTACGCATCAGTTTGTACTGCGGCGTGTCCCAATCCTGGTAAAGCAGGAAGTTGAATCTCCTTACCTTATACGGGCAGTTGTTCGAGCAGTAACGAGTGCCGACACAGCGGTTGTAAACCATGTCGTTCAAGCCTTCAGGGTTATGCACCGTCGCGGTCACAGGACATACAACTTCGCACGGGGCTTGTTCGCATTGCTGGCAAAGCACCGGCTGGAATGCTGAGCCTTGCGGATTGTTTACATCATTGCCGGAAAAATAAGTATCGATCCTAAGCCAGTGCATCTCGCGGCTGCGTTCGACCTGCTCGCGACCGACTACCGGAATATTGTTCTCCGCCTGACAGGCAACAACGCACGCGTTGCACCCGACACAAGAATTGAGGTCGATCGTCATTCCCCACTTATTGTGAGTGGCGTACTGTTTCGAATAAACATCGTCGTACGCCTGCTTGTACATCGACTTCGGATAAAAATCTTCCTGATGCCATTTTTCAGGTTCAGCTTCGAACACGTCGACATCGAACATCCGCAAGAGGTCGCGGCCTTCCATGTTGAAGTGGATCTGCGTAGTTGCGATCTGAACTTTTTCGCCTGTTTTCTCGATGCCGCCAAAGCCGTAGTTCATCGCGTCGGAACGCTGCACGTCGAACGCACTGTATCCAAGCCCGGTGCCGATCCTGCCCGCCCTTGTGCGGCCATAACCGGTGAAGATAGTCACAACGTCGTCCGGCTGGCCCGGCGATATCCAAACCGGAACCGACTTTTTGACCGTACCGCCCTGGTACGTAAGCGTCACGGTATCCGCCGTCATGTTCGACCCGTAGGTATTTATAAACGCCGTTCCGCGTTCGCCGCCGGAGATTTCGTCCGGATCGTTGCCGCGATTTAGTTGAAGCTTATCCGCAGTATTGGGGCTAACCAATGCCACATTGTCCCAAGTGATCTTGGTCAGCGGGTTCGGCAATTCCTGCAGCCAGCCGTTGTTAGCAAAACGTCCGTCGTAAACACTCGGGTCCGGAACAATCGCAATCTCAAGGCTTCCGCCTGCAGCCGGTTTGACTTCCGGCTGGCTCAAAAACGCTGTGCTGGCTGTAACTGATTTGGCCGCAGAAGCCGTGTTCGGCACAATGCCGTCGTGCATAACCCGGCGCCAGTTGTCTTCAAACGTCTTCGGGCCCGCCGAAGGCGCGGCTTCATTTGCACCCGGCGTTGGAGCAGGTGTCGCGGCGGGCCGCTCCGCGATTGTTATCGTCTCTCGGCCCTCTTCCGGCGAAGGCTGTGCGAGCGGAGCGCCGCCGGCGTGCGCGGAAGGATTAGAACTGTGATCGGTCTTTGCCGCGGGCTCCGCCGCCATTGTCGATGGCTGGGCAATCGCGACGGCACTCGCTGCTGGAGCTATCGTTTGCGTCTGCCAGAAGCCTTTGACGATGTCGTAGTCTTTCTTGTCGAAATTTTCGCGGAAAAGGAGCTGCAAAAGTTCGTGCGGGCTCTTTCCGTCATACAGCGGCTCGATCAACGGCTGGATCGTCGACACGGTGCCGTCGTACGCACGCGCATCGCTCCACATTTCGAGGTAATGCTTTGCCGGGATGTGCCACTGGCAGAGTTCAGCCGTTTCATCGAAATGCAGGCCTAGATGAACCCTCGCCGGTACTTTGCTTAGACGTTCAAGATTCAGCTTTAGATCGGACGGCGTGTTGTAGGCCGGATTGCCGCCCAGGATGATCAGCATTTTCACGCGGCCGGCGTCGATGTCGGCGAGCAGTTCGCGAAGCTGCTCGATTTGCGTTTTTTCGTACGGTGCTAGCGGTTCGATAAACGTTACCGTCTGCCCGACGTTGCCGAGGGTGCTGTTAATAGCATGGGCCAGAGCGTGGACCACCGGCGGCTGGTTATCGCCTGCGACGACCAGAGATTTGCCGC
>CADEEU010000321.1 GCA_902826385.1 uncultured Acidobacteriota bacterium
ACGCGACTGACAATCGAAGACAAAAAGTTATCTCCTGCAACAGAGTCTAGTCCCGCCCTCACCTCTTGAGGTAAATGAAAATGAGCGTATTCGAAGACCTGATCGGCGAACTGAAGAGCGAGAACCTTCTCGAGGACACGGTCATCGATCTTGGCCCGGCTGATGCCGCAGCCGCGCAAACTAAACCGGCCGAAGGAAAAAAGGAAGTCGGTCTGTCGGGTGAAGTCCAACCGCCTGTTGATTCTGCTTCGGCCGGTGACGTGGACGATCTTCTGGAAGTCGATATCCCGAACATCGAAAAACCCGCGACCGAAAAAGAGTTTTTCCGCAAACGGGCGATGGACGAAGTTTCGAGCCTGCAGATGGTCGAACACGTTCTTTCCGGCATCGAGCGCGAGCATCTAAAGATCACGCCGGTTCCTTTCGACGACCTGAATGCGAAAAAAGCCCTGCATAAATTTATGCAGATTTCGGGCGATGTTAAGACGCCGGAACACGCGGAAGCAGAACTCGCCCTACGGCAGGAAACCGAAGCATGGAGCTACGCGTTGTACGAACGCGACCAGAAAATCTCGGTAGCGAACGTCCGCCGGTTTTGCGAAGAATGCCGTCCGGCATTGAGCTCGCAGGCGCTGATCGCTCTTGCACGTTTTTACAGGAATTCGCCGTTTTCCGAAGATGTCCGCGGAAAGTTCGACTATGTAATGACAAAGCTTTTCTCTCGTGTAACGGAAGACGAGGAAAGAAAGCTTTTATTCGGTCATGCGGAAATGATCGGCCATGTAAATACGCTTTACGCGAACTGGTCGAGCATTGCGCTTTACACGCAGGAGGACGATCAGGTCGAAGTTTCGCTGAGCGTGCTTCGGTTCGAGGAGTTTGCGATCGAGGCTGACGCAGCCGAGACTTTCGACGAGCTGCTTGAGACCGACTTTTTCAACCGGGTCCGGGTTTATAAAGAAGAAGCGGCTGAGATGTTTTACGTTCCTGAGGTCGTCGCGGCCGCAATCACGTGTAATCTCACGATCGGCAATAGATATGTGAAGTTGATCGCCAAAGAAAGGCGACACGGCGTCGAAAAAGTTGCGAACATGGTCGAAGCCAAATATGGCTCGGTAGACCAAACCGTTTCAAGTGCCGCCGCAAGAACGCTTATCCTTACGGATGTTCTTGAGTCGGACATCGGGTTCGACGAGGCTATACCTGAAGAAACAAGGTCCGCTCCGAAAACGGTTCCGACAGCAAAAGCAAAAAAGCCTGCTATCTCGGCCTACTCGGATAGCGACAAGGGTTCGTTCCTGGATAATTTGCTCGGAGCCAACAAATGGCTTATGGCCGCTTGTGTGGCGTTTATTCTATGCGGCGCCGGAGTTTACATCTGGGCCGAAAGATCGGCCGCGGACGATGGAACGACATCATCCGTTCCTACCGCATCTCCACTCAAGATAGAAGACGCCGAGATAAATAAATTTATCCGCAGTCCTCGATCGACTAAGGAAACCCTCTACGCAATAGTCGAACCGGCCTTCGATTCATTATCTACCGATCAAAAGAAAGAACTTCTTGGAAAGATTCAGCAATTCGCGGCGTCCAAGAACCTCAAAAAAGTGAGCCTTATCGATAAGACCGGCAAGGCGGTAGCTTACGCTTCACCGGAACGGTTTGAGCTTGTCGGCGTGCAATAGGATTTCCGTCATCTAGTTAATTTACCTCAGGATGATTTGATCCAAGCTCCGTTAGGAGAAGAATGTTTGTAGGCTTTAGATAAAGCTCCGTAGGAGCGGCACTTGCTTTATTGTCCGTATTTAAAGTGTCGAGGATGTCTGAAAAGCCACAAAGTATCTGATTTTGTGGAATAAATTCATTGCAATCTTAGGGATCTTTATCTCCGCGACCTCCGCGTAAATCTCTGTCTTCTCTGCGTTTAGCTCATTTTAACGCAGAGACCGCTGAGGGTTCGCAGAGGTCGCCGAGAAGAGTTTTCTACTTTTCCGACGGCCTCTTCATTGATTTCTATCGCAGTTTCTATCAACATCTGGCTCCGCTGGAGCCGACCAAACGACTATTCAGACATTCTCTTTTTGTGTTCGGTTCCATTATCCTCACGTGAGATTCGACAGCTTAGTAGATTAAGAACTTTGAACCAAAAGTCTGCTTCGGTCCTTTTACGCGAAAACGTCTATCGAACAAAAATGTAGCCAGCAATGTGTTTGCCTACATAATTGTAGGAATTGAGCCTGATTGGTGACCATAATTTCCGTCTATTTTTGTACGTAAACGTATGATAGAAAATACTTTAACTAAACATTGCTAATGCGGGAACGCGGATTGCGATGGCAGGAATCAGGAAGAGCTTTGCCTCACAGGCAAGCAGACATTGGACTTAGCACTCCAGGGTTAACACAAAGCCAGTTGATACAGTTTCGTTATTCCGTTTCTGCGGGATGACGTTCGTCTTGCTTTATAACCAACTGAATGCTTTTTTCGCAATTTTAATTTTCAGACGGAGAGAAAATGAACGCAAAATCAGTAATTGCATATGCCGCCGAGCATGAGGCGAAATTCGTGTCGGTACGTTTCACCGATCTGCCCGGAGCGTGGCATCACTTAACTTACCCTATTCACAATCTTACCGAAGACGTATTTGAGGACGGTTTCGGCTTTGACGCTTCCAGTCTTCGCGGTTGGGCGGCGATCAATGAGTCGGACATGCTTTTGATCCCGGACCCATCGCGGGTTTGGATCGATCCGTTTGCCGAAGAGACGACCATTTGCCTTATCGCGAATGTGGTTGAGCCGATTACCAAGGAAGGTTACGGCCTCGATCCGCGGTCGGTTGCGGTGCGGGCCGAAAGCTATCTTAGATTTACGGGCATCGCAGACACGGTGAACGTCGGGCCTGAGGCAGAATTCTTTGTGTTCGACAGTGCTTCGTTCCATTGCGGACAGAATTCAGCCGGTTTCAAGGTCGATTCGGAGGAAGGGCATTGGAATTCGGGCCGTGTCGGTAACGACGAAAATCCGAATCTCGGCTATCACATCCGCGCAAAGGAAGGTTACGTTCCGGTTGCTCCGATAGACACGCTTATCGATCTGCGAAACGCGATCTCGCTGGTGCTGGCCGACGTGGGTATCGACGTCGAATGCCACCATCATGAGGTCTCTACCGCCGGGCAGTGCGAAATCGATTTCAGATTCTCGAACCTGCTGCATACGGCCGACAACGTGATGTTGTTTAAAAATGTCGTTAAAAACACGGCGGTGATGCACGGGCGGACGGCGACGTTTATGCCGAAACCGCTTTACGGCGATAACGGATCGGGGATGCACTGTCACCAGTCGTTGTGGAAGGACGGCAATCCGCTGTTTGCGGGTGAGGAATACGCCGGTCTTTCGGAGATGGCGAAATTTTACATCGGCGGTTTGTTAAAGCACGCTCCGGCCTTGGTCGCATTCGCCGCACCGACGACAAACAGCTACAAACGTCTCGTCCCTGGTTTCGAGGCTCCCGTGAATCTGGCTTATTCCGCTCGAAACCGTTCGGCTGCGGTCCGTATTCCTATGTTCTCGCCTTCACCAAAAGCGAAACGGCTTGAATTTCGTCCGCCGGACCCGAGCTGCAATCCGTACATCACCTTCGCCGCTTTGCTGATGGCGGGGCTGGATGGTGTTCAGAACCGTATCGATCCGGGTGCTCCGCTCGATAAGGACATATACGACCTTCCGCCGGAAGAACTGGCGAATGTTCCGTCGCTTCCGGGCAGCCTCGACGAAGCGTTGAAAGCGTTGGAAGACGACCACGAGTTCCTCTTGAAGGGCGACGTGTTTACCAAGACGATGATCGACCGATGGATCTCTTACAAGCGTGAAAAAGAAATCACGCCACTGCGTCTGCGGCCGCATCCGCTTGAATTTTCGATGTACTACGACGTTTAAGCATTGAACTGGACGCGGCGCGTTAAAGGAAACTGCTTCAAAGCTGCGGAGCAGCGACAGCATAAAGCCCCAGGTTAAGCGAAAGCTGAACCTGGGGAACCGCGATAACACGTAATCCTAAGCCCGCGTAGCG